>NZ_BAAIYG010000028.1:0-71164 GCF_057543335.1 Brevibacillus sp. YAE8 | reverse complement strand
GTGACGCTTGGTCGTACGTTTACCTTTGGATTTTCTACCGGATTTCGGTTCATCGTCACGGTCGGAATCTGGTGTCGATTTGGCGGCCTCGACCGCGATGATCTCGTTGATTTCGCGGAGAACTTGCGAAAATGCGTCATGAGCGACGGATGGAACGGTGGATGATCCTGATAGCCTTCCAGCCCGATGAAGTATTGCAGATACGGGTTTTCGACAATCTGCTGGACCGTTTCCCGGTCCGACAGTTGCAAACGTTCCTGAATGATGAGTGCCCCGAGGGCGACACGGATGGAAACGGCCTTTTGTCCACGAAACGATTTGCGGAAGGACTTGGCATACTTTTTCTCTGCATGTGCCCACGGTACCAACCGAGCCAACTTGACCCAGCGATTTTCTTTACTCAACTTGCCGCCAAACGGCAAGAAAAAATCATCGGGGAGAAGCAGTTGATTTTCACGATGAGAGAGAAATTCGTACATTCAGATCCGCTCCATGTGCAAGGAATTTGAAGGAAAATCGCCGATTTCCTTGCACATGATTTCGATGAAAACGAGGCAAAACCCTTGTGGCTACAGTATTTTTTATCTGTTCAGCAGCCCCTAATCAGGGCAGTGAATGTGACCATTCCGAGACCCAGCATACAGGAGGCGCTTTTTCTTTTCAAACCGCAAATTAATTCATTACAGGAATAGCTCCTTTTTCAGGATGGTTTTTAGTTGGACAGGCTGCCCAAACCAAAAAAAAGGCGCACCACAACTAAACCCAAACCATTTTCGAAAAATGGATGAGTCCATTTGTCGCAACGCCCCAAATTAACGCAAGCGAATGGATACGGTCGCCCAATTCGCCTCCCGGCTATCATTCATGCGGATAAGTCACCCCGCCGTCGATATCGGATCATGGGTGCCGGCGGGGAATCGCCGACCGGTTAGCTGGGCAGCGATTCCTTGAATCGGTCCTTCAGCCAGCGCCTTCTCGCTTCGCGCCAATTTCCGCTGCGAGCGAGACTGTTGATCCGCCAATACAACGGCGGGTGGGCCATGAATTGAAATTCGAGAAATCTCCAGAGCCACGAATCCCGTTCCAGACTCGAAGCGCGGCCCGTCGACGAACGGCCGTCGGCCATGCGGTGCGCCATGGATTTCTCGAGATCGCGATCCAGGGCGGCCGCCAATTCCGTCAATCCTTGCCCCATCTGCGCAGTTCCCCCGGAAAGCCAGGTTGCGCCGGTAAAATCCGCTCTCACTTCCGTCCACTGAGCGATAAAGGAAAGATACATGGGGAAAACGAACGCGAAAACGTAAACCAACAGAAACATCGCAATTTTGAAATTTTCCGCGAGCCACTTCAGTTGATCGAAAAACAGATACGCCATGCCGGCCAGCAAGCCGATAAAAAGAAACCGCGCCAGCTGATTCGTCAACACATCGCGCTTGCGGATATGGGCCGCTTCGTGGGCCAATATCGCTTCGACGGACGGGGACGGCAATTGCAATGTAGCTGTCGTCAGCATAATCGCGCCGCGTCCGATATTCATCCCGACGGCAAAGCCGTTATAATCCGGCGAATCGACGGAAAACAGGCGGGTATGGGGAATGCCGGCTTTTCTGAAAATCGTTTGCGCCCGCTCAAAAATTTCCCCTTCCGTGATCGGTTCGGCATCCGTCGCAGCGATTAACACCCGATCCGAAACGTAAAAATTCAAACCCCACCATAACAAGACGAACAGGCCGACAGCCCATGCCGGCGCTTTAAGCCAAAGCAATATCGCCAAAAGTCCGGTATATGCGGAAACGCCTTTAACGGTTGAGGCATAATAACCTTTCCAAAACAACCGTTTCAGCACGGCAGGGTGCCACAAAGGCAGCACCTTTTTCTCTTTCCCGCCGGTTCTGTCCGAAGCGGAAGCGAAAGGAGCAAGGAGCCGGTGCCAATGAACGGCGTTATCCGGCGACAAGTAAATCGTTTCCCCGGGAAACGAAAGCTTCAGCACTTGTCCGAACGAACGGGTATAATCCTGATGTGAAGACATGAACGTAAAAAACGGATGCAGCCTGAGCAGGTCGGGAGACGACCAGACGCTTGCCTCTTTCAATTCCCGGAGCGGAAAATCCCTCGGCTGAAACCGGGACAGCACGACAAGATGTTCCTCCTCCGGAAGCCAATACAGGCGGACGGAATAAAAATTCGCCGCCCGTTCTATCGTCTGTATCGATACGGAAATCATCATAAAGACGATAAACACCTTCAATGCCGCATAGGTTTCAGGCGCCAGCCCAAAAAACAGCACCGCCCCCAGACTGACCAAGCCGGTCAACGCGACATCCGCCGCCAATCGCCTCGCATCTTTGCGCTGAACGATTTCGACCACCCGGACTTCCTGCAGTTTTTGCCGGAGCGCCATTCGCATCTCCCGTTTGTTTCGATCAATCAACTCCGAAAAAGCGGCATATGCATGGGCGCCGATGGCCGTCAGCAGTATCGCCTGTCCAACCGGCAAGCGGACGAACAACCCGGTCAGCGCCGCTGCCGCCAACAAAATTTTCGCAGCGGTTGCGGCTTTTTTCGGCAGCCAGACCGAAACGACGTTCATGATGACGGCCAGCGCAACGACCGATATCATGACCAGATTATTGGGCAAAATGTTCATCCCTTCACCCCCTTTGAACAGGAATCATCGTATCCGCCAGCGCTTTGAACTCATCCAGCGACAAATTAGGATCGATAAACAGGACAGAGTAGCTCAGCCTCTGTTCCTGCCAAACGAGCGAACGGAAATCATTCATTTTCATCCATACCCCTGCTTGGCCGCGAATCTTGACAGGTTTCTCGCCGGGAAGGGCCGCGGATTGCTCTTCCCCTTCGGAATCTTCCTGAGACGGAAATACGGACATCGTGAAATAAGGAACCCCGTCCTTCCGGTAATCCAGATTCACCTCATTTCGTTTCAGCTCGCCTTGCAATTCCGTCAATTCGATGCGGGAAATGGCGAGTCCGTCCTTTTCGGGAATATGGAGAAACGTTTTTCCAATGCTCTCAACCGCTTCCTCCATGGTGATTTCGCGGGTTGAATTCATTTCGTTCAAATCTTGAATTTCAACGTCTTCGGGAAGTTCAAGCGCAAACGTATCGGCCGGAATATCCGGATTCAGCTCCACTTTGGTGTATGTTGTTTCCGTTCGAATGTTGCCGGATGTCGAAACCGATTTTAAAACCATCCAATTTTCCTTGTCGATCCACAGTTCCTGATCCCCTAACAACGTGGTGCTGTCTTTCGCCTTGGCCATGACCCGGTACGTTGTTCGGTCGGCAATTTCTTCTTCCCCGCGGGCGGAAATCTCATGGGTTTGCTGAATCATTTGCAGCAGTTGCTCGACTTGCTTTTTCGGCGACGTTTGTCCGATTTGGAGCAGTTCCGGATCATCGCTGACCATCGCCTGCTTGAGCTCAGGCTGATAGATGATCAGCCGGGCGCCGTCATGGATGGTAACCGTCTTCGCGCTTCCGTCCTGAGCCTCCGCCTCGGTCCGCCTTTTGCCGTCCTTGCTCACCCATTCTTTCATGAGGATCAGCTCCGGCTCTTTTCCTGTCCCATCAGTAGTTTTCATTTCAACTTCGACGTAATGCGCGCTAGGTTCATGCGATCGATCCAGCGCATGTTGAAGAACTTGTTCCGGTAAAAAGTCCGGGTTGGACGAACAGCCGAAAAGTCCGACCATCATCAGCCCGATCAAGCCCAAACATCCTTTTCTCTTTATCTTTGTCATGTCCGTTCACCTTCTTCGTTCATTAAGGGCAGGCGGCAGATTACGCAGGTTCCGATATTCTCCTTGGAGTAAATCGCAACGTCGCCGCCATGCTTCTCCAAAATTCGCCTCGTAATGCTAAGTCCAAGGCCGGCCCCGCGGGCAGCTTGTTTTCCTCGAGCCGGATCTGCCTGATAAAGCGGATCAAACACGTGCGGAAGCTTGTCTGGCGCAATGCCCTCTCCTTCATTTTGAACGATAAAAAATACGCTGTCCGGCGTATCCAACCGGGCCTCTTCTTTCACGAAATTGAACAGCCACTCCATGGGGAGGCGATCCGACGAAGCGGCCGCAAGCCAGATCCGCATTCCCGTTTTCGTATGCCGCAGCGCATTGCTCATCAGATTGTTCGCGACGCGGATCATTTGATTCGGGTTCACCCGGACATTTCCACTCACATCGCTGCGAACGAGGAGCTGGATATGTTTTTCTTTGCACAACAGCTCATAATCGGAAACCAGCATGTCGAAAAATTCACCGCCGTCCACTTCCACCAGTTCGATCTCATAGGTAGGCGACTGCAGCAAGGTATGCATCAATAAATCGTCCAGCATCTGTTTCATGTGGTTGGCTTTCTCGACGATAATTCCGCGGTACTCTTCCCGCTCGCTCGCGGACAACTCCTGCTCCGAAGCCAGCGACTCGGCATAAGCGCAAATCGACATCAGCGGCGTTTTCAAGTCATGGGAAATGGCCGCAATCATGAATTCTTTTTCCCGCTGCTCTTGCGCGAGCTTTTTTCTTGCAGCCTCGATTTGCCTGCGCATTTTGTGAAAGTGTCCGGTTAATTGTCCGATCTCGTCTTTCCCCTCGGGCAATTCCTGGACGGTTTCCCCTTTGGCGAAAGCGGTCATTTGCTGCATCAAATGAGTCAATCTGCTGTTTAACTTGCGATTGACCCCCCTCACGACGGCCAAGTAGATCAGCGTAAACAAGCCTATAAAAACGCCGGCCAAGAGCCAACCGCGCTGCGATACGCCCGAAACCCATTCGTCGCGGCTCAATTGGATGTCGAAAAACCCGACCAGTTCGGGGCCTGAAAAAACTGGCTGCTTGTAGCCGTATGCGCGGTAGCCTTGTTGCAGGGAATACAGATTTTCGTACAATTGTTTCCTGCCAAGTGAAAATTGCGGCGAAACGCGCAAACGATCCGAAGTGTAGAGCACAACACCGTCGCGATTATAGAGAACGATCGAAACCTGCGGTTGAATCAGCTTTTCAACTTGCGCACGTTCCGCGTTTATTTCATACCATTTCGGGTCGTCCAAAACGGAGATCAAGTATTGCAAATGAGCCTGTTTTTGCACGTATTCTTCCACATTCAAATCTTTATGATAGGCCTGAACCCAGACGAACAGGACATACGCGGCGGTCAAAGGGAGAATCATGACGATAAAATAGGACAGCAACAGCCACGTTTTGATTTTCATAGCGGTTCACCGATAAACCGGTAGCCTTTTCCCCACACGGTCTGGATAAACCGCGGATTTTTCACCGGGTCGGCAAGCTTTTCCCGAAGCGATTTAATGTGGACCGTGACGGTATGCAATCCTGCCGCGTCCGCTTGCTGCCAAACGTGCTGGTACAATTCTCTTTTGGAAAAGACCGTTTCGGGATGCTGCGCCAGCACGCTCAGCAAATCGAATTCTTTGGCCGTCAAAGCAATTTCGGAGCCGTCCAGTTCAGCCTTCTGCCGATCCCAATACAAGGTCAGGCCGCCCATGTATTCGGTTTCGTTCTCCGGCACCGGTTGCCCTTTGTAACGCCGCCACCGGCGAAGCAGCGACTCCACGCGGGCTTTAAGTTCCGCCAGGCTAAACGGTTTCGTCAAATAGTCGTCTGCGCCGAGATGAAGGCCCTTCACCTTGACTTCGTCTTCTTTGCATGCGCTGATGATCAGGATCGGGACGTCGCTTTTCCAGCGAATATTTTTGCAAAGGTCAAAGCCGTCCATCTCCGGCAGCATCAGATCGACGAGCACAAGATCGTAAGATTGCTTTAAAAAATCTTCCCACCCTTCCAGACCGCTAGTCGACCACGTCACATGATAGTTTTCCCTCCTTAACGTATCGCGAACAACGCGGGCGATTTCCGGATCGTCTTCTACCAGCAGCAGGCTGCCCTTCATGAATGCTCCCTCCTGTGTCCCAATGTAACATATCAGGTTTTGATCATCGCAAATTATATACTTTCTTTATAATTAATCCGTATGTCCGAAATTTCCCTAACCGCGTAAAATGTATACAAGCGGCCTCCGTTTGATGTCGTGCGCGTTTTTAACACCATTATTTTTAATCCACCGCCGCCTTTTTCAGCAAGTTATGGGCAAGCATCCGGCGGGAGGACTACTTTTCATTTTCAGGGCTTATACAAATTGCGACTGTAAACGCCGCCTAGCGCCAGTTGCTCCTCATGCTCCCCCTGTTCAGCGATTCCCCCTACGTCACCACTACGATCCAGTCAGCGTCCTTGATCATCGCCAAACGATGGGCAATGACCAGCATGATGTGACCCGCCGCGAGTTCGGCCAGCTACTGTTGGATCGACCACTCCGTCTTGATATTGAGCGCCGAGGTCGCTTCGTCCAGAATCAGAACCGGCGGGTTCTTCAAGAACATGCAGGCACGCCAGCCACTAGTTCTGCTCGCCGGACAGCTTCATCCCTCTCTCTCCGATTACCGTGTCCATGCCCTGCTCCTGCTCGCGGATGAACCCATCAAACCGGGCTCGTCTGGCCGCCTCCCATACAAAGCGGGGATCAACCTGGTCATTTGCCATCACGTTAGGAACTGATCCAGAGACTGGCAAGCGTAAGCAGATCACCCGGTCAGGTTTCAAAACAAAAAAAGAGGCAGAAAGCGCCTGCGCAGAAATGATTACCAAATACGAAACCGGGGAGCTGGTAATCTCCAAGAAACAGACCCTTGCCAGTTACCTGGAGTTTTGGCTGGAAAATCACGCCAAATAGACCTTGAGGACGTCAAGTTACACCAATCACGAAACGGTTATTAACAGCCGAATCATTCCGGCTCTTGGAAAGATTGAGCTGGACAAGCTCACCCCGATCCATGTGACGAAGTATCTGACTGAGCTGCAAAAGGAAGATTTGTCTGCTGACTACATCAAATATATCCATGCCGTTTTAAAGAAGGCCATGAACCAAGCGGTAAAATGGCAGCTCATCCCCAAAAACATCATGGACAGCGTTGACCCTCCGCGCCTTTCCCAAAAGGAGATCGTGACGTGGACACCAGAGCAGGCGAATCACTTCTTGTCTGTCGCTGAAAAGGACAAGTATTACATCGCTTTTGTACTCGCCATTTATACAGGAATGCGCCGCGGAGAAATCCTTGGCTTACGTTGGAAGGACATTGACTTTGACCAAGCGAAAATCAGCGTGCAGCAGACGCTTTACCGCCCGTCCAACCAGGGAATTATCTTTCAGGAGCCCAAAACAAAAAGCGCGAAGCGACGGATTGCTATTCCGCAATTTGTGCTCCAGGAGTTGAACCGGCATAAAGCTCGACAGAACAAATTACGTTTCGAGTACGGTGAGGGCTATCAGGACCACGATCTGGTTGTCTGTTAGGATGACGGGCGCCCACAAGACCCGCGAAACCTGCTCAGGCATTACGAGCGGATCACCAAGAAAAGCGGCCTGCCTCCCATCCGCTTCCACGATCTGCGCCATACGCATGCAACCATGTTGCTGCAGATGGGGGAGCATCCCAAGGTCGTATCAGAACGCCTGGGCCACAGCCGTGTGGGGATCACAATGGACGTGTACAGTCATGTCATGCCGGACATGCAAAAAGATGCGGCTGACAACTTCGAAAAAATGATGAAGCAGAAACGCTCAAAATGACTTTAGTCGAATAAAGGTTGTCAAAATGTTGTCAAGCGACAACGTGGAGGCACTATGTTGTCAGGGTGGAAGGTCGGAGACATAAGAAAAACCCTTGATTACCAAGGGTTTCAGCATTCATTATATGGTGATCCGGACTGGGTTCGAACCAGCGACCCCCACCCTGTCAAGATGGTGCTCTCCCAACTGAGCTACCGGATCATGGGATATGTATGTGATCTTAAACATCTTATGTACTCGCTTAATGGTGGGCCCTGTAGGACTCGAACCTACGACCAATCGGTTATGAGCCGACCGCTCTGACCAACTGAGCTAAGGGCCCGAATCGCACCGGACGTCGATCACATTTATTACTATACAGCATCCCGAATTGGATTTCAAGAGGAAATGAATAATTTCTTGTAATTTTTTTCACTCTTACCAAAAGCAC
Source organism: Brevibacillus sp. YAE8 (assembly GCF_057543335.1). Classification (NCBI taxonomy): domain Bacteria; kingdom Bacillati; phylum Bacillota; class Bacilli; order Caryophanales; family Paenibacillaceae; genus Brevibacillus; species Brevibacillus sp. YAE8. The sequence goes on along the minus strand of NZ_BAAIYG010000028.1, from coordinate 63,063 downwards.
ATGAAAAACCGCGTAAAATCAGCCTTTCAGCGTGCTCTTCTCCCCTAAAAATCAAGCTTGTACACACTCCTTCGCATAAAAATCGCCGAGAACGAAAAAGTTTTTACGAAAGATATTTCCTCCCCTAGTGTCTCTTCGCTGATGAAGGGTTTCGGGTTTCGGGGTTCGGCTTTCATGTTAAGGTTTCGATTGAGTTTTTCATTGAGTTTTTTTGTTAAAGCCTTTGTTAAAGCCTTGTTGAAGCTTTTTGTTGAAGACTTTGTCAAAGCTTTCATCGCCCCCCACAACTCCTATCAGCAATGCGCCAGAAAGAACAGGAACAAGTCCGAGTAAACGACGGATGAACAGTTGAACAGGCGAACAGACGAATAGAGCACCGGATGACCACTCCCCGCCCCATCCACCCCAAAACAAAAAGCCATCCCCCCGCCGCTACTCTCCCCACACTCCCGGCCCCGCTCACTCAAACGGCGGGCGCCCCGAACATGGGAACAGCACCAACGAAAAAATGGCTCTCGCTCATCCATTGCAAACACCTTTTCCCTGCGAAACGGAAAAGCCTCACAGGCGAAAATCCTAAGAGAAGAAAACCCTAACAAGAGAAAACCTTAACAGACAAAAAACTGCAATGAAAAAAACGCAAAAAACCTGTCATCAAAAATCCTGCAGAGCAAAAAACCCGCCAAAACCGCCACACCCAAACCACAAAGATAGATAGGTAACAATCCAGGCAAGTAAGTCTGGATGCAAGCCTGCAAGCCTGTAAACCTCCAAACCGCAGTTCAGCAGTTCCACAACTCCACAGCTCCCCTGCTACCCGGCCTGCTCCGTCCCTTCACCTTTATCCTCCACGCGCAGCTCGGCTTTCAGCGCTTCCGCCTCGGAGCGGGCCAGCTCGGCTTCCTGTTCATCGCGCATGCGGTGGGCCATTCGGCTGGAGGCGTTTGCCGCCACGCTTGCGATCAGGTCGTCGAGGAATGTGTGTACGCGGCCCTCGGCGGACTTGGTGTCCAGTCTTTTGATGACGCCGACTTTATGTTTGTCCAGATGTCCAAAGGTTGTGACGGCGATGCTGCCGTATCCGAAGACCGATCCCAAAGCCAACGTCTCGTCGCACCCAAACAGGCCCTCGTCTGTTGCGATGATCGACTGGAGCGGCTCGGACAAAAGGCCCTTTTCCGCCAACGTATCCAACTCAACGCCAACTAAGATGGCGTGCTGCATTTCCCTTTTTTCCAAGACGGCTTTCACACTCTCGATGCACGGCTCCATGGTCAGGCCGGGATGGTACGGAGACTGCATGAGATAGACGATCTCCGCGATGTCCTCCACCGTGACGCCACGTTCTGCCAGGCGGTTGAGAGCAGCGTTTCTGACTTCGATGCTGTGTACTTGCTTCTTCATATAAAAGACAACCCCTTCCACAAATCGAGTGAAGTCGTTTCCTACCATAGTATCACACGGTGACAAAATTGCGACAATCTTTCGCCCAAAGAACATGCGGACAACCTTGCCGCCCGCTTGTCGAAAAGCTCTTTGCCCACGAACCAACTCTCGTCATGGTTCTCGCAGCACACGAAAGCATTGGGCAGCCCATGCGCTCTCCTGTATAATAATTTTTGCGTAAACATCCATAAGGAGGACACCGCTGTGGCCCTTGAGGAAATCGTCTTGGACAGCCGGCATTTGGGAACGCCGGAAAAACTGATTGTCTACACCCCCAAACGCTATTCGCCGCTCTACTCCTACCCGGTCCTCTACGTGCAGGATGGCGACGATTATTTGGCCATGGGCCGAATGGCGACCTTGCTGGATCGGATGATCGAGGACAAAGAGCTGCCCGATCTCATTGCCGTTTTTCTTCCCGTCGAAAAAACAAAGCGTTTTGACCGCTACCATCCGGACGGCAAGGAGCATCTGGCTTACACCCGCTTTCTGGCTGATGAAGTCGTCAGCTTCGTGGATTCCCGTTACTCTACGCACCCACTCGGCAACGGGCGGACCTTGCTTGGGGAATCGCTCGGTGGCGTCGTTTCCCTGTTTACGGCGCTGGCTTATCCGCATACGTTTGGACAGGTGGCCTGCCAGTCGGGGGCCATGGACGAACGGCTGAACCGCCGTGTCGCGGAAGCTGAGCTGACGGTGCCGCAGACGTTTTATCTGGAAATCGGGACGGAAGAAACCGCTGTGAACTCTTCGCGCGGCGTCCTGAACCTGTATGCGGCCAATGAGGAGCTGCGAGCCATTTTGCAGACGAAAAAGGCCACCCTCTTCTACGAAACGTTCGAGGGTGACCATACGTGGGGCCACTGGCAGCAAAACCTCCCCCGTATGCTGCGTACGCTTTACGGGTAAACTTACCGTGGCTGTTCTTCCTGCGGGCCTTCATCCTTTAAGGGCGAAACGAGTGCTTCTTCGAACTCTCCTTTGCGAATCGCCGACAAAATGGTGAAGGTCAGCACTGACAACAGGAGCAGGACGAGAAAAATGAATGTTATCATCATGGCCGTGTACATGCAGTGCGGCACCTCCTTGCACTACACAGTGTGTCCCGACGCGGCCGGAATATACGGTTCGACGCATAACATTACACAAATGAAGAATTTTCTGTTAAAATAGTTTCTTGTAGAGCATGCATGATAGATAGCAAGGAGGAGTGGTTCTCATGATGTATAGTATCGTAATCTTTCCATCCAGCAAGGTGCAAGAAGTGGCCAACTCTTACCGGAAGCGTTATGACCCGGCATACGCATTGGTACCTCCATATATCCGTTTGAAAGAAGCCTTTGACCTTGAAGAAGCCAAGCTGCCAGAGCTGGTGAGCCATCTGGAGCAGGTTGCCTCCTCTACTGAAAGCTTTACTGCTCATTTCCATCGGGTTTCTACTTTCCATCCGACGACGAACGTCATTTATTTGGCTGTGCAAAACAAAGAGCCATTCCACGCCCTGCACGAAAAGATCGTGAACCAGTGTGTGTCGGAAAAAGAAACCTACGCGTACGTACCGCATCTGACCATCGGGCGCGACCTGTCCGACGATGAACTGCGTGATGTAACCGGACAATTGAGCATGGCCAAAATCGACCTGACGAGCGAAATTGACCGCTTCCACCTGATTTACCAACTGGAAGACGGCATCTGGAGCGTTTACCAGACCTTCCTCTTGAAAAAATAAAGCAAGATTGGCGCCCTCCCCGTGAGCTTGGCTTGCAGGGAGGGATCTTTTTACCGCAAAACAGAAAAGGACGTGTCCTCCATGAAGCAGCAATCTTATGTGATCCAAAAAGTAAACTCGGACCAGGAAATGCAGGATGCCCTCGCTGTGCGAAAAGCGGTGTTCATTGATGAGCAGGAGGTTCCCGCCGACCTGGAGATTGACGAGCATGACCAGCCAGGAAGCGGCACCGTTCATTTCGTCGCGTACAACGAGCAGCAACCAGTCGGGGCAAGCCGCTTGCGGCCGTATGCGCCCGGCGTGGGAAAAATCGAGCGCGTGGCGGTACTAAAAGACGAGCGCGGCACCGGACTGGGGCGCCAGATCATGATCGTCATGGAAGAAGCCGCCAAAGAGCTCGGCTTTGACAGCCTCAAGCTGAACGCCCAGACGCACGCGCAACGTTTCTATGAAAAGCTCGGCTACGAGCCGCACGGCGACGTTTTCGATGAAGCCGGCATCGAGCATATCGCGATGGTCAAAGCGTTGCGCTAACCGATTTCATCGCCAGACTGCAAAACTTGTTCGTCTCGCCCTCCGCCCTCCTTCACAATGGGAGCGGAGGGTTTGTTTGTATTTTGGGCTGGCGCGTCGCCTTTCGTCTTGACATGCCCTCGCTATCTGGAATAGGATGGAACCAAAACATACGCTACCGTATTTTCAGAGGTGAACGATGCAATACACACGCGAGGATTGGGTCCGGGCAGCGCTGGATACGCTTGGCGAGTCCGGCATCGAGGCTGTGCGCGTGGAAGCGATCGCGCGCAAGCTGCGAATTAGCAAAGGCAGCTTTTACCACCATTTTCAGGACCGCCGCGATTTGCTCGACGCCGTGATCGACTATTGGGAGGAGCACGTCACAGAGCGGATCATCGCGGCCCCCCAAGCGGACGACGCCACTTTGGAGCGGCTGTTGTCGTTTGTTTTTACGACAGAGCGCAAAGTCGAAGCGGCGATGTACGCGTGGGCCAAACAAAACCCGGACTTGGGCAAGCGGTTGGTCGGAATTGAAAAACGGAGAATCGGCTACGTCGCGGCCTTGTACGAAAAAAAGGGGCTGTCCTCCGCCGACGCATCTGCCCGTGCCCACCTGGCTTACCTCGTCTACATCGGCTGGCTGGTGCGCGGGGAGCTGGATGAGCCTTTTGACATCTCCGGGCCTTTGCAGCATTTTTTGACGTGGGACTGTTGAAAGCTTCTTTGCTTGGAAAAGCTTCTCTGCTCGCGAAAAGCTCCCGCAAAAAGGAGTTTTTCACGGCCGAAACATACGGTTGCGTATCTTTTTGTGTGAAAGAGGATAAAAGGGAAAGCCGACACCAAAACGGTGGCAACCCCAAGGAGGCGTTTTTCATGACCACTCTGTTTGTCCTGTCCGCCGCGTTTTTACTCGCTGCTGTATCGCTGCTGCACGTCTACTGGGCTGTTGGCGGAAGCTGGGGAGCCTTGTCGCCATTCCTGTATCCGCGGACAGTGCCCGCCCCTTGTTTCGCCCGGGAAAAGCGGGAACGCCCGCAGTAGCAGGCTTGCTGCTGTTCGTCGACTATTTGCTGCTTGCCAAAAGCGGCTACCTTGCGCCACTGATCGCGCCTGCCCTGATCCAATGGGGCTGCATCGCCTGCGCCGCCGTCTTTTTGCTGCGCGCCATGGGCGACTTTCGCTATGTGGGCTTTTTCAAGAAAGTGACGCACACTGCCTTCGCCCGCCAGGATACGCGGCTGTTTAGTCCGCTGTGCCTGTGGCTTGGGTTCGCGTTTGTGGCGGTCTTGCTCTAGGAGCAGCAGCAAACGGGGAGCTTCGCCTGCTGCTTTTTGCCCTGGGACTGGGATGGAAAAGCCGATCTGTCTGTACAAAAAGCCCCCTCTTCTGGGTTAGCCAAACTGGCTACAGACAGGGGGCTGACTTTTTTCTGATGAGACAAAAGGCTCCTGCGCTTTGGTTAGTCTTGCCGTCCAGCGATGGGGCATGGCGTTCTGTGCTTTGCACTGGCGAGCTATTGATTCAGGCTCGTTTCCCCTTTTCATTCCCGAGTGATTGACGACCGTGCCCTTCACTTCCGGGCGATTGACTCGGCACCGTTCATCTTTCTCGCTCCCCAATCATTGTCCCGGGCCCTTTACCCCCTCCGCCTCCGCGCTAACTCCCGCAACCGCTCCACGACCTCCAGCGACGCCGTGTGCGAGCCGAGCATGGCGTGAAACGGCTCCTCGCCGCGCCAGCCGTGAAAATCCGAGCCGCCTGTCATGACGAGGCCGTGCTCGTCGGCCCATTTGCTGTAGCGCAGCTTTTGCAGCTCGTCGTTGTCCGGGTGGTTCACTTCGATTCCGTCCAGCCCGAATGCGATCAGTTCGCGCACAAGCTCGTCATCGTCGTACAGTCCCGGGTGCGCCAGCACGGCTACGCCGCCCGCCTCCTGAATCAGCGTGATTGCCTCCTGCGGCGTGATGCGCGGCGGGTTGACGTACGCCGCTCCCCCTTTTCCCAGGTATTTGTCGAACGCTTCTTCCATCGTAGCGACGACGCCAAGCTCGATCAGTTCCTCGGCGATGTGCGGACGGCCGATGTTTTTGTCCGTCCCCTGCTTGCGGCGGTAGACGTTTTCCAGCGTGATCGCAATGCCCAGCTCCTGCAGGCGGGCGATCAGCAGTTGGTTGCGTTGATGGCGCGTCTCGCGCAGGCTGACCAGCCGCTCCTGGAACGCCTGATCTTCGTAAGGCACAAAATAGCCGAGCACGTGAATGTCCTGGCCATTGCCGACCGAGCTTACCTCCACGCCCGGGATGATTTCCACGCCGAGCTTCGCTCCCGCCTCCATCGCTTCGGCTACGCCTGCCACCGTATCGTGGTCCGTAATCGCAAGAGCAGCCAGTCCGGCTTCTTTTGCCAGGCGCACGTTTTCCGCAGGCTCGCAGGTGCCGTCTGACGCCTTTGTATGAGTATGTAAATCTGCTTGCTTGAGCATGTTGCTTCCACTCCTTCTTTTCGTTTTCTCTAAGTCTGAAATCCGCCCACCGCTCATAGGATGGTACCAAACCCGAATTTTCTCACAGGTTGAGCCGAGGAGGATGTCCATGCGGTTAAAAAACAAGACCCTGACCGGTGTCGTGCAGCCACTCTCCTATGTCGACAAAATGCTCAGACAGCAGGGGTTTCACCGATCAGGCGGGGACGGCATGCCCACGTATGATGTCGTCATGTACGATTCTGCCAGCAGCAGCACGTATTTCCTGCGCATTCCCACCAATTTCACCAACTCGTCAACAGGCAAAGGCGAGATGACTGTCAAGCTGGGTCATCCGTATCTGGAAGCGAAATTTTACATGAACACCTCGGAAGAAATTTTCTTCATACCGAAATCCGTTCGGGAAGCAGCCGAGCACAAACTGGCAGAGATTGCCGATTACCTGTCTTCTCCCTCCGCTCCATCCTGAACCGTGCTCCACAGCCATCTGTTCGCAGCAAACCGATACGCCACTCTCTTTTCTTTTGCCAGGCCGACGAGATAGCCCATGAAAGCCGTCCGGAACAGGGCGTAGCTTGTCGCGTTCTCGATGGAAATGTGCAAGCGTTCACACAGGAGGGCGAGAGCGTCTTCTACTCCGCGCTCCTCTCTTAAAATGTCTTCGATGACGGCGTAAATCCGTTCATGCCATTCCATATTTTTGTGCACCGCACCTTGAGAGGAGGTGGTGTACGCTCCATGACCGGGCAAATATCCTCTGCAATCGGTCGACAGGAGCTTGCGCAAACTGTTCATCGTCTCATGTGCATCTACGAGAAACGGCAGCTTGTGCTTTTCCAATACTTCTTCACCCAAATAACTGTCCGCGGCAAAGCAAATGTCCTCGCAGATCAGACCGACCTGCTGATAGCTGTGCCCCGGCAGAGAAAGGATCGTAAACGGCACACCGTCGATTTCCAGCATCCCTTCTAATGGAAGGAGGTGGTCCACCCGGGAAGCTTGCGCCAGCAAAAACTTGTTTTTCAGCTCCGCAAGCGGTTCTGCTCCCATGTTCAAGTAGATGGGTTCCAGAACCGGATAGCGGATGATCGCTTCTTCCAGCGGTGGCGCGAATACTTTGGCTTCGGGCCAGCATCCGAGCAGGTAGGCGTTTCCTCCGAAGTGATCGGCATGAGCGTGTGTTTGAATGATCGCGCACAAGGGCTGGGCAATCGCGTCCAGCCCTTTTTTGATTTTTTTGGCGGTTTGCGCCTCCAGTCCGGAATCGATCAGAATCGCTCCGCTGTTGCCGATAACCAGGCCGATGTTGACGTGACCGGGAAAATAGCCGACCCGCTCGGTTATCATTTGCGGTGTATAGGCAGACACGATGTTGTCCCTCATTTCATCCTTTTCCTATTTATTTTCTCCAAAATGTCTGCTTCCCCTGCCCTGTTTGCCGATCTCCCTGCCGCTTTTGCGCGAACAGGCTCGCTTGGGCCGCTTTTTCTTTGCGCAATCGGCGAAAGCGACAGGCCAGGCCCGCGCTTCTCGCGTGTGCCTGCCTGCCAAGTATGCAGCGGACCGATGATCGTATAGGGAGGCTGCTGCCGTCCAAGCCCGCTGAACATGTGCGTCGTCGCCGCTACCGCGATGATGGTCACAAGCGAAAACACCGTGCGCTCCAGCCCGATCGTATGCAGCGAACAGAGGACGATCAACCCGTCGATGGCGAGAATCAGCAGCGCCACAGACATGTTGAAGCGCCTGGCCAAAAATTGCGCCAGCAGGTCGGTCCCCCCTGTATTCGTGTCAAAAGCGAGCATCAGACCGACGCCCATTCCGATCAACACCCCGCCCGTCACCGCTGATGCGGACGTCGACCAACTGTTGAAGCCGCGCAAATCCGAGAGCACGTCGATAAAAAACGAAGAGATCAGCATTCCGTGAAAGCTGTGGAAAAACAGCCTGCGGTCATAAAAAAAGACGAGGACATAAACCGGGATACTGACACCCATCATCACCATTCCGGGCGGCCATTGCATGTAATACGTCGCAAGCAGCCCGATCCCGATCATTCCCCCATCCATGAGGCGGTGCGGCACCAAAAACAGGTTGACGCCAATGGCAACGAGCACACTTCCGACGATGATCGCCATACTTTTTTGCAGCCAGTACACGCGCCTCCCCTCCCCCGGACAACTGCTCGCTTATGTGTATGAAAAGACAGATTCGGGTATGTCCTGACAATGTGCAAAATGCGCCAGAGCAAATCGGAACGTTTTGACTCTTCGGTTGACCTATTGGTATACTTACCTGTAACAAGGAAGATACGAATGTTTAGCCGTTTTTGTTCGTACATTTAAAATACACTTAGCGTAACGGAGGTGAATTCTCCGCCTTTCGCACCGCGGGAGGCTGGAGGTGCGCTTGGAGAGTCCGATAGGGGAGATTACGCTGAATCTGCTGCTCGTGGTGTTTTTGGTCCTTCTGAACGGCTTCTTCGTCGCAGCAGAATTCTCGTTGGTAAAAGTTCGCCAAACTCGTCTGGCCCAGCTCGTCAGTGAGGGCAACAACAAACGTGCCCACTACGCGCAAAAGGTCACCCGCGAGCTCGACGCCTATTTATCCGCCTGCCAGCTCGGCATCACGCTGGCATCGCTTGGACTAGGCTGGGTTGGTGAGCCTGCAATCGCCCATTACGTCGAACCCATGATGGCCTATTTTCAATTCCCGTCCTATATGGTGGGGCCCGTTTCGCTTGCCATCGCGTTTGCCATCATCACATTCATGCATATCGTGTTCGGGGAGCTTGCTCCCAAGTCGCTTGCCATCCAGAGAGCGGAAGCAACCTCGCTGTGGACGGCTGCTCCGCTCATGTTTTTCTACAAGCTGAGCTATCCGCTCATCTGGTTTTTAAACGGCGCGGCCAACCTGTTCATCCGGCGTCTGGGCATCGAGCCTGCCCGGGAAAACGATCCGGCCCATACAGAGGAAGAAATCCGGCTGCTCGTCAACCAGAGCCATAAGAGCGGGCATATCGACCAGACGGAAATGGCCCTCGTGGACAACGTGTTCGAGTTTTCCGAACGCCTTGCCCGGGAAATTATGATCCCGCGCATCGACATGATTTGCCTGTACGACGACAACACATTTGACGAAAATCTCCAAATTATCCGGCAATCCCGCCATTCGCGCTTCCCTGTCGCGCACGAAGACAAAGACAGGCTGATCGGCTTCGTTCACACGTCCGACTTTTTCCTGTCGGCGCTGACAACCGGGAAAGCCGAGCTGAAAGATTTTCTCCGTCCCCTGCTCACGGTGCCGGAATCGATGGAAATCAGTCACGTATTGCGGCTGATGCAAAAACGCCGCTCGCAAATTGCGATCGTCATTGACGAGTACGGCGGTACGGCGGGTATTTTGACCATGGAGGACATTCTGGAAGAAATTGTCGGCGACATCCAGGACGAATTTGATGAGAACGAGCGCCCGGAAATCGAAGAAAGCGCAAGCAATGCCCTCTCCGTTTCCGGCAAAACGCTTTTGACCGAGCTGAACGATTTTTTGACCATCGAGATCGTCTCCGATGAGGTCGACACGATCGCCGGTTGGCTCTACAGCCAGTTAAACGAGGAAGTGACGCTCGGAAAAGCCGTCATGTACCAGGGCTATCTGTTCACCATCAGCGAGCTGGAAAACCATCGCATCACCCGTGTAGCGATCACCCATCTGGATGAGGAAGATTCAGCCGCCCTTCCCGACGATACGATTTTACTGCACGCCCAATCGTAAAGAACGACTTTTTTGGCACGTGTCCCCTGCCGCCAGGGGGCACTTCTTGTTTCAACGGTCCGCGTACGACTTTGACAAAGAAGCTGCTTTATCGAGGTGTCATCATGAACTATGCGTTACTAGACAACAAACCTATCCTGTTGCAGCCCGAGACTTACAACCGCATCCCGTACTGGCGCATGGCCGCCCGGCAGGACAAGGTTCGCTGTCCAGCCTGTACCGCCGCGCTGCGCCTGATTGCCGGAATCAGCTTTGAGCCGTACTTCGCGCATCCGGAGGGAGCCGTCTGCCCGCTTTTGGCGCAAGACAGCTCTGCTTCCATGGAGTGGCTGCAAGCTTTGGACGAGACTGCTGCGGCCGTTCTGCACCCGCTTGTGACTGGCGCAAGCCCTGGTGCTGCGACTGACGCTGCGCCCGCTCTCGCTGATGATCCGCATACGCGCGCGCCTGAGCACGCGGCTGCTGCCGACAGTTCGCTCGCCTTTTCGGATGCGGCCGTCCCGGCTCCGGCACAAACGCCAGACGAGCCTGCTGCCCGGGAAGAAGACACGGCGATGATCGGCTCTTTTCGCTTGCCGAAAAAAAGGGCGATTGGCAGCACGGTCACGCCTGCACCGCCTCCGCCAAAGCCTCCGGTCTTTCGCAAACGGTTTATGCCCAAAAAGACGATTGCGCATTTGGCCGAGCAGCAGTTGGACCAGCCGCTTCATCCTACCCAGCAGCAAGCCGTGCAAACGACTGACGGCCCGCTTTTGATCCTCGCCGGAGCCGGCAGCGGCAAGACGCGGGTCATGACGGCCCGCACCGCTCATCTCATCAAAGACTTGGGCGTGGAGCCAAAACGGATCATGGTCGTGACGTTTACGACCAAAGCAGCAGAGGAAATTCGCCAGCGCATCGCCCGGCAACTGCCGTCCGGCCAGGCTCGCGAGCTGATTGCCGGAACGTTCCACAGCATTTTTTACCGCATGCTGTTGCACCATCAGCCAAACGGCTGGGATCAGCAGCGGCTGCTGAAAAAGGACTGGCAAAAGTGGCGGCTGCTGCGCGAAACCGGAGCATTGCTCGGCCATGACGAGCTTATGGCGCTGAAAGAAACGGACATCACCGAAGCGCTCAGCATCGTCAGCCGTTGGAAAAACGAATACATTCTCCCGCAGGAAGCGGCTTTTCGCGAGGCGGCGACCGATGCGGAAAAACGGGCCGCCCAGCTTTACCCGCTCTACGAGGCCGCGAAAAAAAAGCACCAGTGGTTTGATTTTGACGACATGCTGCTCGGCTGCTACGAGCTGTTGCGCGATAACCGCGATCTGCTGCAACGCTACCAGGAGCGGATCACCCACGTCATGATCGACGAGTTTCAAGATATTAACCGCATCCAGTACGAAACGGTTAAGCTGCTCGCCGCACCGCAAAACAACCTGTGCGTCATCGGCGATGATGACCAGTCGATCTACGGCTTTCGCGGCAGTGACCCCCAGTACATATTGGGCTTCACCAAAGATTTTCCGCAAGCTTCCACGATTACGCTGGAAGTCAACTACCGCTCCCACTCCTCGATCGTCAGCCTCGGCTATTCGCTGATCGGCCACAACCGATCTCGCTGGGAAAAAGCGTGCCGGTCGTTCCATCGCGAAGAAGGCGACACGTTTTTGTTCGAACCGGACGACGAAGAAGAGCAGGCATCCCGAATCGTGGATGAAATCGTGCATCGGCGCGAGCAAGGAACGGCGTTCGGCGAGTGCGCGGTGCTGTACCGCACGAACGAGTCGGCCCGGCCGATCCTGGAGCGGCTGAGCGAGGCAGGCATTCCGTTTCACTACACGCAGGAGGAAGACTCGTTTTACCAGCGCCAGACTGTACGCTGGACGTTGCACTATTTGCGGCTGGCGCTCAATCCGGACGATACAGACGCGTTAAAAGAAATTTTGCCGACGCTCTACATCTCCGGCGATGCCTGGAATGCCGTGCGCAGCCAGGCGATTCTCGAGGACAAGCCGATTTTGCACATCCTCCCGCATCTGACCCAGCTCAAGCCCTACCAGCGCAAGCATATGCAAGCGATCAACGACATTCTCGCCGCCTGCAAAGACTGCCCTCCTGCCCAGGCGCTGGAGCTGATTTACGAGGACGGCAAGCTCCGCGAATATTTGAAAAAGCGGGCGCGTGACCGGGAAGATGGCCGGGAACGCTGGAGTGACGAGCTGCAGCAACTTCTCTCTGCCGCCAAGCGCCACGCGACGATCCGCGACTTTTTGGCCTACATCGAGCAGATGATTAGACAGGAAAAAGAGTGGCGCAATCTGCGGCCACTCCCGGATGAAGCTGTACACGTATTGAGTATTCATCGGGCAAAAGGGCTGGAGTACGATCACGTCTTTCTGCCTGATCTGGTCGAAGGCGCCCTGCCGCACGAGTACACGTTGGACGAGCTGCGCAAAGGCGGGTCGACAGCCCTGGAAGAAGAACGGCGTCTGCTATACGTGGCGATTACCCGGGCCCGCCGCAGCCTGTGTATCGGTATCCCCCGGGAGCGCTTCGGACGCAAGACCCGCCCCTCCCGTTTCATCAGCGAAATGGGCCGGTAAATACTGATAGCCGCCGCCCATGTAAATCAGAAACTCTTCCATGTTCGTAATCAATGGAAACATAAGCCAGGCTCCCTTCGTCGCATTTTGGTTAGTATGCGAGCAAAGGGAGCCTGTTATTCATTCGTATGGGCGCAAAACTTGGCCGCTTAGCCGCCGATGATGTTGTATCCGGCGTCTACGTGCAAAATCTCGCCCGTAATGCCTCTGGACAGGTTGCTGAACAGGAAGAGGGCTGTATCGCCTACTTCGGTCTGGTCAATCGTCCGGCGCAGCGGCGCTTTTTCTTCGATTTCTTTCAGAACCGCGTTGAAATTGCGGATGCCTTTTGCCGCCAGGGTGCGGATCGGACCTGCGGAAATCGCGTTGACGCGAATGTTTTCCTTGCCGAGATCGTTCGCGAGGTAGCGCACCGATGCGTCCAGCGCTGCTTTGGCTACGCCCATGACGTTGTAGTTTTGCACGACGCGCTCGCCGCCCAGGTAAGTCAAGGTCACGATGCTGCCGCCTTCTGTCATCAACGGACGAGCTGCGCGGGCAACCGCCACCAGCGAGAACGCGCTGATGTCTTGCGCAAGCGCGTAGCCGTCACGGGAAGTGTTGACAAATTCGCCTTCCAGCTCCTCGGTTTTGGCAAACGCGATGCAGTGCGCCAAGCCGTGAATGACGCCGACTTTTTCCCGAATCGTCGCAAACGCCGCTTCCACTTCTTCATCTTTGGTCACGTCGCAGTTGACCAAGAGCGATTCCTTGCCCAGTTTGGCGGACAGCTCTGCCACGTTTTCGCGCAGACGCTCTCCCTGATAGGTAAAAATCAGGTTCGCTCCTGCGTTGTGCAAAGATTGCGCAATTCCCCAAGCGATGCTGCGGTGGTTCGCTACACCCATGATTACGATATTTTTGCCTTGCAACAATGTATTCATTATGTATTCGCCCCTTCCCAAGCTATTCCCCGCCATTATAACCGATCTTGTCCTTCGTTACGAGAGGGGCGGAAGAAAAGAGCGCGAAACGCTTCGTTTCGACAGCGGCTTTTTGGCTGTTACTCGGCGGCTCCATCCTGTTCAGTCAGCGGCTTTGCAGAAGCAAACGTCCCCCACGTTTCGTCAAAAGGATTCAGCGACGTCCCCATGACCGGGAACTCCGTTACTCCCTGTGCGGCTTCGTCGAACTGGTTCAGATTGGGCTGGTTCATGCTCACATGACTCCTTCCATCCTGCTGCAATTCCATTGTTTTCTTAGGCTGGCAAAGAGCGCCCCTGTTTATGCATGCAGATGATTGGCATGCATGTACGCCGACAGCACAATGTAGATCAGAACCGCGCCAAAAAAGTAGACGCCGTATTCCGCCCGCCTCGCCTGCACGATATACGGCACGAGGTGGCTTGCTGACACGTACAAAAAAATTCCCGTCGTCATCGCGAGCATCACGCTCGACCAGTCAGGCGGAAAAAACCGTTCGGCAAGCCCGAAGCTGCATGCCCCCACTATCGTGGCAATCCCGAGCGAAGTCGCGCCCCACAATGCTTTTTTCCGGGAGTTCGTCGCGGCGAGCATCAAGGAGGCTACCGTGACCCCATCCGGTATTTTATGCAAAAGCATCGCCAGCAGGACAGACATGCCGACCTCTGCGTCCACCTTCAAGCTCGCCACGAGCGACACCCCTTCGACAAAAGCGTGCAGCAAAAAGCCGCCCAGCACCCCGATCACGCCCGTCGAGCCGATTTCCCCTCCGGCCGCCTTTCCGAGCAGCTCCAGCGCGAACAACGCGGCAAAGCCTACGAGCACAAACGGCATCATCCGCAAGCTTTCCCCCTGGATGACGTGCGGCATCAAGTCCAGCATCGTAATCGCCAGCAACAATCCGGCCCCTGCGCTAATCATCGCGAACAGCGCTTTGCGCGACCAGGCGCGAAGACAGAGCAGAAGCCCGCCGATACAGCTCGCAAGCGCCGCAGCAAGCAAAACAAGCCAAAAGAAAGGTTGCATCATACGGTCCTCTCCTCATCCCGCATGAGTATGGGGACGTGTATTCCTTCCATATGTACGCGCCTGTCCGGGTCAATATGAGTGAGCCAGCCACAATTTGTCCGGCTCGTGACGGAATGACAAAAAACGGAGCACCTGTCCGAAACGGGCGAAATGCCACTACTTTTTAGAACCTTTGTCGATTCTCTCTTACCCGGAAAAAAATGGTGCTATAATGAGTCCACCGGGAATACCGAGGGGAAAAAAGGAGTGATTCGGGATGGATGTACAAGTTTGGATGGCTTCGAAAGAGGTAGCTGATCGCCTTGACGTACATGTTCGTACGCTGCGCAACTGGCTGGACTTGTTCGTACCCGCAAAGGAACGTCTGAAAAATCCGCAGGGTCACTATTTGATTAGCGAAGCGGGCTTTGCCCTCTTGAAAGAAGTGAAGGAACGCAAAGATAGCGGAAACAGCTCGCTCAAGGAAATTCAGCGACAGCTCATAGATGAAGGCCGTTTGTCGGAAGAAATGCTGACTGCCGAAGAGTACGCCAGTGCGGAAGAAACAGCCGTAGCCCTCAGTTCCGGAAGCAACCTGGAAGCAGGCGTGAAGGAAATGGAGCTGGCCGTTCACGAGACGCTGCTGAAGTTCCAGCAGGAGCTGGCCCAGCTTTCCTCGCTGAACAACATGCAGTCGGCCATCCTGCAAAAAATCGCCGACATCGAAGAGATGCAGGAATCGCTGCGCCTGGAGATGCGCCGCGTCACCTTCGAGATGGATTTGATGCACCAGCGCCTGACCCGCCGCAAGGAACGGTACGCCCGCCACGAGCCACGCTGGTCGTTGAATCCGTTTCGCTGGTTTACCCGCTCCGACCGGGCGGCAGAACAGTGAGTTTGGCGAAAAAACGACAGAATGGGAAAAAACGACAATTTTAAGAAGTGACGGCAAGCAGTAGTGCCCTAGACTTTCCATATGATAGAATTGTACTAAGCGAACTGGCAGAATATCAGGACTATTTACATTCTATCGACAAAGGACTGGGGCTTTCGTTGTGAGAAAATTGCATATTACTTCAGTGAAGCCAGGAGATGTTATTGCCAAAAGCATTTTTCAGGAAAACGGGAACGTCCTGCTCGGGATGGGCGTACAACTGACGGAACGCTACATCGAACGCCTCAAGCAATTAGGGATTGATACGCTCTACATTCAGGACAAGCGTACAGACGACATTATCCCGGAAGACGTCATTCGCGATGAGACGCGCAAACAGGCGGTCGATGCCGTGTACAAGAAGATGACCACCCTGATGGACCAGCCGCACATGAAACGCCGTACCTCTCTGCCTGATTTTGGAAGCGCTTTTCAAAAGGTGTTCAAAGAGATATTGCAAGACTTGAGCAGCAGAAAAGACGTGCTCGTCAATCTGTCCAATCTCCACGTAATGGACGGCTATTTTTTTCACCACGCCGTCAATGTCGCTGTGCTCGCAGGTGTGGTTGGCCTGGCAAAAGGCTACAACCAGCAACAGATGTTGGAGCTTGGCATCGGCGCCTTGCTGTTTGACATCGGAATGACCCAAGTGCCAAAAGAGCTGTGGAGCTTGCGCAAAGAGTTGACAGCCGAAGAGCGTCAGCGCCTGCAATACCACACCGAAGAAGGCTTCAACCTCCTGCGCAGCCAGCATAATATTTCCGTCGTTTCCGCGCACTGTGCGCTGCAGCATCACGAGCGCTACAACGGGACGGGCTATCCGCGGCAGCTCTGTGGCAAGGACATTCACGAATACGCGCGCATCGTCGCGATTGCGGACGTCTACGACGCGCTGATCTCGCCGCGCCCTTTTCGGCAAAGCTATTCCCCCTCGGATGCGACCGAGTATTTGTTTGCTTCGGGGAATACGTATTTTGATCTGGAGCTGCTCAAGCTGTTTTTGCAGCACGTCGCCATTTTCCCGATTTCCTCCACCGTTCAGCTCAGTTCGGGACATACGGGCGTCGTCTCGCGGGTCAATCCGCTCGCCGTCAACCGGCCGACGATACGCATCCTGACCAACGAGGACGGCTCCGAGGTCGCTGCGCCGTTTGAAATCAACCTGTACGACAAAGAATGGATGAGCGTCACAATTGTCAAAACATTGTAACAATTCCAGTCATAGAAACAGCAGCCACTCCGCTATCGGAAGGGCTGCTGTTGTTTGCGCTATTTTCTAGTCACGCAACAGGCGAAATACTTGCTCGACGTCTTTGTCGCCGCGACCGGACAGGTTGACGATCACAATCTGCTCCCGCGACAGCGTCGGGGCAAGCTTCAGCGCGTAGGCGATGGCATGGGCGCTTTCCAAGGCAGGGATGATTCCTTCCGTCCGGGACAGCTCCTGGAAAGCGGCGAGCACTTCTTCGTTCGTCACGGTGTAATATTCCGCCCGCCCACTCGTCTTGAGCTGGCTGTGCTCCGGCCCGATGCCCGGATAGTCCAGCCCGGCAGCAATCGAGTACGTTTTTTTCGGCTCTCCCTGTTCATCGAGCAGCACGAGGCATTTGAAGCCGTGAATGACAGCCGGAACCCCTTCGGTCAAGGTCGGGGCCTGGTCTGGCTCCACTCCGATCAGGCGCACGGAAGGCTCGTCAATGTAATGGGCAAAAGCACCGATCGCGTTGCTTCCGCCCCCTACGGCAGCGATGACGGCATCAGGCAACCGCCCTTCCTTCTCCAAAATTTGGCGCTTCGACTCCTCGCTGATGATCGCCTGGAAGTGCTTGACCATCGTCGGGAACGGATGCGGCCCTACAGCAGAGCCTAGCAAGTAAAACGTGTTTTGGTAGTTTTGCACCAAATCGTTCAGCGCTTCGTCTACCGCGTCTTTCAATCGGCCCTGCCCTTTGGACACAGGCACTACTTTTGCCCCTAACAACTCCATCCGGAACACGTTCAGCGACTGGCGCTTCGTATCTTCCTCGCCCATGTAGATGATGCATTCCATGCCAAACATCGCGCACGCTGTCGCCGTCGCCACGCCGTGCTGCCCCGCTCCCGTCTCGGCAATGATCCGGTGGGCGCCCATGCGCTTGGCGAGCAAAATTTGCCCGATGACATTGTTGATTTTATGGGCACCTGTATGGTTCAAGTCTTCACGTTTCAAGTAAATTTTCGCGCCGCCCAGCTTGTCCGTCAAATGGCGGGCATACGTCAACGGATTTTCCCGTCCGACGTACTCCTTCAAATAATACCGGAACTCTTCGTTGAACTCGGGATCGTCCTTGTACGTCTCAAACTGCTCTGCCAAGTAATCCAATACTTCCTGCAGCTCTGGGGGAACAAAGCTCCCGCCGAATTCACCGAAATATCCCTTTTTGGTCTGCTCTGTCAAAGACATGCTCATCTCTCCTCAGCTATTACTAGACTCTTCTAATTTTTTCAATCATATAAGATAAAAAGAGCGTTTGTCAACGAATGTAAAGTTTATTCTGAAACTTCTTTGTTTACTGGACAGAAACGGGCAAAACGCTTTCCCGCTCCCGCCCAGGCGACTTGTCATCGCGCCTTTGCATGCGAACGCTGCCAGTACCCGAGCAGCAAAACTGCGCCCACCAACACGACCTTAAACAGCACCACCAGCCATGGCACCGGGGCGATCCATTCGCGGACCGCTTCCTCTGTGAAAATCATGTTGGCTGCAGCGAGGGCAAGCACTCCAGCCCCGACATAGACGAGCCAGGCGAACCGTTCCATGACGCGCAAAATCAACTGGCTGCCAAATACCATCAAGGGCACGCTAATCAGCAGCCCGATGACGATGAGGATGATATTCCCTTGCGCCGCTCCTGCGATGGCGAGAACGTTGTCCAGCCCCATCATGACGTCGGCCACGACGATCGTTTTCACCGCCTGCACGATATCCTCGCTCGCGTCAATGTCCTCCTGCCCGTCCTCCTCCCGCAGCAGCCTGTAACTGATCCACAGCAAAATCAGCCCGCCGATCAGGTACAAGTACGGGATTTTCAGCAAGTACACCGCGAGGATCGTAGCGATGACCCGGACGATTACGGCGAGCATCGTCCCCCAGATGATCGCCTTTTTTTGCTGCGCGACAGGCAGCTTGCGGCAGGCAATGGCGATGACGACGGCATTGTCTCCGCTCAGGACGATATTGATTGTAATAATGAGCAAAAGCGAAGAGTAAAAACCAGGCTCGAACAATGAATTTCCCTCCGTTTCCTTTTGCGTAAAATCTGTCATTTTTACGGTCACAAGCAAAAACAGCCGGTTCTCCCGCCGTGTCCGGGCTTGTTGTCACTGGGCGATTTCAGTATGATGGTAACGAGGAGGGTTGTCGAAATGTCGAAACAATTCGTTATTGAAGCGATCATGTTGGCTATCTACGGGGAGTTGATGGTCCCATCGCAACCGGTAGAATACCTGATACCCGCGTCGACAATCTATGAATTGGACGAATTTATCCAGAGTCCTGAACCAATCATGCCCTACTCCGGCGACGATCAGTACGTGCGTCGGGTCATGAAGGAAATGAGCCAGTTTTTTGCCGATCCATTCAATCGCAAGCGACTGGAAAAAGGACTGATTGCCCCCTGGTCCAAAGTTCCGTTCACCTTTCCGAACGGCGTCACGCTGACGGTCATCAAGGTGGAGGACAACGCCATGTGGGGAGAAATTTTTGATCCCGTCGAGACGCAGCTTCTGCTGACGTCCGTACGTTTTGAAGTCCCGCTGCTCACAGACCAGCCCGATTTTCAGGATCGGATTTTGGAATATATCGTACCTGTTCAATTTTACGATGTGGATGATTTCGATTTCGCCCTGGAGCAAGGCATCTCGCTCAACGACCTGCGCGAGCCGTAAAAGTTGCGAAAGCATGCCCGCAAAAAACAGACGAACAGACTGACGAGCCTGTGCTTGTTGGTCTGTTCGTTTTCTATTATGGCTTTTTATCCGAAGAAAATTGGCTCTTTTATTCTCATTTTTTTGTGCGTATAGTGAGACAAAAGAAAGGGAACAAAGGAGCCGTTTTTATGGGGAGAACTCCGATTTACACCCGCGTTTACAACCAGCTCAGGTACCAAATTTTGAGCGGCGAGCTGCCAATTGGCTCCCATTTGCCGCCGGAGCGAAAGCTCGCTGCCAGGCTCGGCGTCAGCCGCAATACCGTCGTCAGGGCGTATGCCGAGCTGGAGGTGGAAGGCTTCATCGCCGGAAAAATGGGCAGCGGCCGCTACGTCGAGGCTCTCCCGCCTGCCCCGGCCTTGAGCAGAATCCACTGGAGCAGCCAGCACAACTACACGCATCTGCACGCCGCGCCGCCTCATATGGCTGAACTGCTGGCGATTACGGATACGTACCCGGACACGATCAACTTCGCGCATGGCGATGGAGGCAAGCATACGCTCGTCACTTCCGGCTTTCCCGCTTATGTCAAAAGCGCCGCCGACCAGATCAACTCCTACTTTTTCACATCGGTCCAGGGCTTTCCCCTGCTGCGCGAGCAACTCGTCCGCTGGATGGGCTTCGAACAAGTTTCTTCGCCCGAGCAAGTTTGCGTGACTAGCGGCTCGCAGGAAGGGCTGTACCTCATCACGTCCATGCTCGCCAGGCCCGGAGACTGCATCGTCACGGAAATGCCAACGTACTTCGGCTCGTTGCAGCTTTTTCAGTCGCTGGGCATCCAGGTGATTCCCGTTCCGCTCGATCAGGAGGGCATGAAGACGGATATTTTGGAAGGCATTCTTGGCCGCTACCGCCCGCGCTTCATCTACACAGTCCCGACGTTTCACAACCCGACTGGCTACACGCTTTCCCTGGAGCGCCGCAAACATCTTCTGTCGCTGTCCGAGCGCTACGGCATCCCGGTCGTGGAGGACGACGCCTACCGCCACTTGCATCTGGACACACCGCCGCCGCCAGCCCTCAAGGCACTGGACCAAGCCGGCCACGTCATTTATTTAAACACGCTGTCCAAGCTATTGTTCCCCGGGCTGCGCATCGGCTGGATCGCCGCCAATCAGCATTTTATCCAGCTTGTAAGCAGGCTCAAGGAGCTGTCCATCTCTACCAACACGCTGGGACAGATCGCTCTTGCCAACTACTTGAAAGCCGATGCGCTCACGCCTCATCTCGCTCGTTCACGCAACTTGTATCGGCAGCAGGCCGAAGTGATGGAAGCCCATCTACAGCCGCTGACAGCACTCGGTCTGCAATATGAAAAAGCAGCGGGCGGCTTTTACTTCTGGGTCTCGCTTCCGGAAGGCGTCGAAGCGCGCAAGCTGATGCAAACGTGCAGGCAAAAAGGCGTGTCGTTCACGTGCGGGGACATGTTTTTGCTGCGCCATGCCGAGCAGCCCTACATCCGTCTCTGCTTCACCCACGAGCCGCCGAGCCAGATCGAGCGGGGAATGTCGATCATCAGCGAAATTCTCACGCGTCAAAAGGAGGAAGCGTAAATGAAGCTGTCCAAACATTCAGCTAGCTTGTTTTGGCAGGGAGCCTGGGACGCGCTGCCGCTTGCGGCCAGCTACATTTTGTCGGCCATCATTTTCGGGATGATGGCGCTTGCCGCTGGCTTGACCGTCTGGGAGAGCGTGGCGATGTCGCTGTTCATCTACACGGGAGCGGCCCAGTTCAGCGCGGTCGGGATGATTGCGGAGCATACAGGCATGTGGGCGATCCTTCTCACGACGTTCCTGTTGAACACGCGCCATTTTTTGATGGGACTGTCGGTATCTCCGTACTACCAGGGCTTGCCGCTTGCCCACGTGAACGTCCTGGCCTTTTTTATGACCGATGAACAATATGCCGTCTCACTGAATCGGTTTCGCCATCATCAGAGCGAGGCGGCTTATTTGTACGGGGTCAGCCTGACTTTGCACGCTTGCTGGGTGTTGGGCACGTGGGCAGGCAGCCTCGCCGGAGAGTGGATTCCTGATCCGGGGGCGCTTGGCCTTGGGTTCAGCTATATCGCGATGTTCATCGCCTTGTCCTATTTTCAGCTCACCTCGCTTTCGCGCATCCTCACGTTTCTTTTGTGCGGAGGGCTGGCCGTCGGCGTCGCCTTGCTTTTGCCAAACGGGCTGCATCTGCTCGTAGCGGGACTGGTCGCCTTTTGCATCGGATTCGCCTTGCCTGCCAAGGAAAAAGCCGCTTCATCGCCACAAGCCGAATCGGCACAGGGGGTCGAGACTGCATGAATCTGTTCTGGCTGTTTGTCCTCATGAGTATCGCCACGTACTTCTCCCGCCGCGCTTTCATGCGCCTGCCCAGCTACTGGATGTCGCCACGGCTGAAAAGCGGGCTGAGCTACATTCCGGTAGGGATTTTCGCAGCGCTCATTTTCCCGGCGCTGTTCGTGCAAAACCAGTCGCTCGTCTTCCAGCCGATATTCTTCGTCGCCGGGATCGCCTGCCTCATCGTCATGCTGCTCAGCAAAAACGCCTTTCTCAGCTTTGGCGTCAGCATGGCGATTGTCGTGATCGCCTCGCTGCAGCTCCTGCCCTAACCTGGCGGAAAAAATGCCGCCGCAGAGGTTTGTCCATGGTACAATGTGGGTAAAGACATAGGAAAGCGGTCCGGGGAGGAATTGTATAAATGGAACTGACAAAACGAAGCAACGGTACAGATTGGGAGGCAGAAGCGGCAACGGCCCAATCGATCTTGTTTAAAATGGGAAGCGAGTATTACGGGCTCTCCATTGCTTTGGTGCGCGAAATCATCAAGCCACTGCCCATCACCCGTTTCCCCAAGTCGCCTGTGTACGTGGAAGGCGTCATCGACCTGCGCGGGCGGATTTTGCCGATCGTGAACCTGCGCAAAATGTTCGGCCTGGAGCCGATTGCCCAGACGGATGACACCCGCTTTGTCGATTTGCAACTGGAAGGGCTGAATATCGGCATCATCGTCGACGCGGTGTCCGAAGTGATGAACATTCCACAGCATCTGATCGAACCGGCGCCACCGATCGTCGCTGGCGTAGAGGGCAAGTATTTGCAAGGAATTGCCCGCCTGGACGATAAGCTGATTATGCTTTTGGATGTCGATGAAATTTTTGGTCAATGGAAAAAAGTGTAGGCGATAGCCTGAGCGAAACCAGTACATGACAACTGTACTGGTTTTTTTGTACGGTCGTCCTGCCGCTTTGGACGGCGGTCTTTGCGAAACCTGGCGGCAGCTTGATGCGTACTACTCGTTGCAATCATTTTCTTTTTAACGGAGCGTGAATCCTGTGCATACTCATCCGCTTTTCCCGCTGGCAAAAGCAATTCCGCTCGCTCTCTGCTGCGGTCAGTATAAAACGCTGTACAGCATGTGCAGCGCGGCCTTTCGGGACGAGGTCAGTCTGGAGGAATTTGTTTCCTTCGCCTCCGACTTTCAGCGCGATGGCACCCCATATGCGGAACAGCCACTCTCCGTCGTGCCGCTTGCGGGGATGAGCCGTTTCGTCTGGACTACAAGCGATGGACAAAAAGGCTTGTCCGCGGCGATCGACTCGCAAGGAACGACCGGGTCGCAGCCGGGGATGTGCTCGGGCGGTGCGGGAACTCGGGCAATTCCAGCGAAGCGCATCTGCATTTTCAAGTCTCCAACGCCCTCGACCCGTACACCGCCGTCTCGATTCCGATCCGGTTTCAGTCGCACGCTGCGATCGTCCAAGGGATGTTTGTCCGTGGCTGATTCCCCGATCTCGGACTCCCTTGCTTCCCGATTGGAAAACTTGGCGGCACAATTCTTATCTGTACAAAAAAAGAGCGGGAGCCATCCCGCCCTTTCTGTTTTCTACTCCCTGCCCCCACTTGCCAAATACGCATAATTCACCCAGACCATTTCTTCGATCCCTAAAATCTCTTTGAAAAGATCCACCGAATCGTACAAAAGCGAAGCGCCGGTTTCTTCGTCTACATCTGTCAGCAGTTGCAAATCAAACAGCGAGCGCAACTGCTGCACTTGTTTTGGCCCCGCGATCCGACTGAACGATTGCGGCTTGATTCGCGTAATTCCTTTGCCTACCTCTCGCCGATACAACTCCGAACGCACAACCCGGTCCAGTATGTCTTCATACTTTTGCCGAACGTCCTCGCTGTCTGTAATCCCTTCCTGCAGGTCAATCTCCGGATAAAGTCTGCCGAACTCCGCCTCCGCCATCTCCACATCCAGTGAATAGCTGATCGTCGCCGAAGAGACTTCGAAACCAGCATCGAACAGACGAAACCCCCAGCCATTGTCTTCTGCGTCGTGAAACCAAAGCAGCGGCACGAATTGCTTCGACAGTTGAAGCAAAAACTCAAGCGTCGAGGAAGTTTCAATCCACTCATCCTGCAGGAAAAATGCGTTCCAGTCGCCATTGATGCTTCTGTGGAAGTACGGTTGCGAAGACTTGGACAAGGCAATCAGCACTTTCGGTTCGTATTTGCGTGGATAAAGAATGCCGGTCGTGAACTCACCCATCCGTTTTCCACCGCTTTCTGGAAAGCTTTCCCTGGTCCTTTTCTTAGTCTATTCAGGTACCGCTTGTTTTTTGCTGTGATCTTTATCAAACGTGCTCGTGTGGATCACCGTATGCACAGCTCCCTCCGGCAAAAGCTCCGAACGGTACAGATGGACATGCCGCACCTTCCAGCGAGGCGCGTCGGCTGCCAAGTACCGCTCGTTCCAGTCGAGCAGCGGCAGCCCTTCCGGCGATGCTTGCGGTCCGCGGGCGAGCGTGATGTGCGGACGGTAGCGCTTGCGATCATACGACACCCCCTGATGTAGCTCGAACCGTCTGC
Organism: Brevibacillus sp. YAE8; assembly: GCF_057543335.1. Lineage (NCBI taxonomy): Bacteria > Bacillati > Bacillota > Bacilli > Caryophanales > Paenibacillaceae > Brevibacillus > Brevibacillus sp. YAE8. Next base: position 38,786 of record NZ_BAAIYG010000028.1, on the reverse strand, counting down.
CGAGCAGCAGGTGAAGCTGCTTGAGCGGATTCGTTTGCCCGCACAGGCCGAGCCAGAGGACGCGGGGATGCTGGGCATGGGGAAACGCCCCGAAGCCGCCGATGCGCAGTTGAAACGGTTCGATAATCGCGCTGACGATGTCCATGTCCTCACAGATGGCCGGGACGAGCGCTTCGTCGACTTCGCCGAGAAAATGCAGCGTCAAATGAAGATTGTGCAGCGGCTGCCATCTGTCTGCCTGTACTTCCGATTTCAGCCGCTTTTGTACATCGGCAATATAGCGGACAGCCTCTTCGGGAATGTCCAGGGCCACGAACAAACGCATAGACGGATTCCTGCCTCCTTTTTATCCAAACGCCTGCCTTGCCGCGAACGAAAAATAGCCCCCCTGTGACGGAGAGCCATTTTTTACATCCACGCCGCGTCAGGCAGCCATCATCTTTCCGGTTACGATGCCCAAAACGCTGCGCACATATTCGCCGAGTCGCCCGGAGCCAGGCTGATACGTAAAACGAAGCGTCAATTCGACATGTCCCACATGTCCCGCAGGAGGAATGTTCCAGAAAAGGTCCGCTTCTCCGTACAAAATTTCCTCAATGCGCTGCTTCTTGCCTTCGATGTCCAGATCAGGATCGTGAGACAACGAGAATTTCATCATGATGGAAAACGAATCTTTTTTGATCCCATCCCGCAAGCTTAATTTGCCGTGGATCGCGACGAGTCCCGCTTCTCCCCACAAGTTGTACTCCAGCAAAGCCTGGCATTGCGGTTGAACCTGCAGCTCAAGAGCCGGAAGTCCTCCCTCAATCGTAAGTGCGTGACGCTTTGCCAACAGTTCGATCTCCCCTTGAAAACGGTGAGCGCATTCGGAAACAGCCTGGAACAAATCGGGCTCTACAGCGTACATCGTCGTCACCTCTCCCCAACGGATTATCTGCTTTACTACTTCGAAACTCCCCTTGTCGTATCCTTTGTTGAAAAATGACTTATTTACCCATATTTCCTCGAAGGGCAAAAGATTCCTATGAAAATTCTTTTTCACAATGTTGCAACATTCATTCGTACGGGACGGGCATTCCCGGAAACGCTTTCACAAACAGGGCTCGCAGGTGCTCCTGTACACGCTCGTCCAGCTCCAATTGGTAGAGTGCGCCATTTTCATAGCGCAAAAAGGGAAACGCTCCCAAGCGCAAAGGAGAAACTTCTTTAGTCTCCACATACTCCGGCAAAGTCAGCAGGAAACGGGAAAACGGGTTAGCCTCGTCCTCGGACATATGGACGACTTCAAACAGGTCGGACAGGCCGGGCGTCACAATCAGCTCCAGCAGCTCGCCGCGCTCTGCGACCCAGACCGTAAACGACGATTCCCTCACTTCGCTGCGCGCGTGCCTGCGCATCACCCAGACCGCCTGGCGGACCGTACTCATTAACAGATGCTGCGCGCCTTCTGCCCCATGTGCCTCAACCATCCGCCTGTAGCGGAAAACAAAGGCCAGCCCTTCTTCTGCAAGCACAGCGTCGGGCAAGGAAAGCGCCGGGATGCTGAGCGTCTCCTCCTCGCGCACCTGCGCCTCCTGCGGTATGGCTTCGCTTCTCCCCTCGAACAGCGAGCGAATCATTTCCCGGGTGCGCTCAACCTCTGCTGTGGAAAACGAAATGGCCTCGGAGTATATGTGCGTCAGCTCGCCTCCCTCGTAAGCCAAATAGTGCAAAAAGGTGCGCGGCTGCTCCAGCATTTTCAGCGCCATGCCCCGCTGCTCCGCCTGCCGGATGTCAAAAGTGAGCGGAAAGCCGAGCGGCTGCAGCGGATCGGACAAAGTCCAGATCACGCCGAGCAGCTTTCCCTGGTACGTCTTGAATTCGACGGAGACAGCATCGCGCGTCTGCTCGACGAAGGCGTCCACCGATTCAAACACCAGGTACAGCTCGACTTCGCCCTGCCCGTTCAACCGGGCAAAATAGGGCAGCCCGGCCTCGCTCGCAAGCTCGTACAAATCACGGTACGCGCTCTTGTCGAGCACCTCGCCCTGCGTCGCCGCCTCGGGCGATCGCAGGGCAGGGTCCGGGCTGAGCACAGGATAAAAGTCCTCACTCATCCGGTTGCTCCCCCTGTTTTGCCCACGCCTGCATCAGCGGCCAGCCATCCATCTGCGCGAGCAGCGCACGGTCCGTCGCATCAATGTGCACAGGCGTGATGGCGATATAATCATGCTTCACGAGGTCGTAGTCAAACGGCTCGGCAATCGGCATGACTTGCGGATACTCGCGTGTCAAAAAGTACCCTTCCGCTTCCTCGCTGTACTTGTCTTCATAATGATGCAGCGAAAGCGTGGCCGGGACGATGCCTTTCACCTGCGCCAACGGAACGTGCGGGATGTTGACGTTCCAGAAAACTTCCGGGGGCAGCTCGCCTTTTACTGCCCGTTCGCTGAACTCTTTCACCAGCGGCTCAATCATCTGCACGACATCGCCGTAATTTTCCTGGTCATACCAGTTATCGTAGGACAGGGCTACGCCAGGAACGCCCAAAATGACCGCTTCCCGCGCCCCGCTGCACGTGCCGGAGTAATAAATGTCACGCCCCAGATTCGTTCCGACATTGATTCCGGAAAAGACGATATCCGGTTTTTCGTCCGCGGCAAACAGCAAATGGTACGCCGCCTTGACGCAGTCGGCCGGATTGCCGTTCACGGCCCACGCTTTGACGGGAAGACCGTAAAAGTCGCGTTTTTCCGGTGCCAGTGCGGTACGATAGGTTACCCCATGACCGACACCGCTTTTTTCTTCAACGGGAGCCACCACAAAGATTTCCGCTTGGTCCAGTACGAGCAGTGCTTCCACCAATCGCTTGATGCCCAGAGCATCAATGCCGTCGTCATTCGTCACTAAAATTCGCAACACAAGATCTCCTCCTTCATCGTGGCGCCCATCTTCACTTGCACGTGGCTTCCTTTTATTGTACTTTAGAAAGCTTTGCCAAGCCAAGCTTCCAGAAGCTTCCGGTCGAGAGCGCCGCCTCTTTGCCTATTAGAAAACTTGGCTGCGCCAAGCTTTTGGCGCAGCCTTCGTTGCCCTTATACTTATCTGTATGAAAAAAAAGGCCCCAACAACGGGGGCCTTGCCTATTCACCGACAATGTCCTTCCAGCGGTCGCGCCAGGCAATGCCTTCGCGAATCCACTCCTCAACCTGCGCCTGCTTCTCCTCCGAGATGCCAATCAGGCAGGCGATCCGCGCGATTTCCTTCGTCTCCGACGGCGACAGCTTCCGGTCGATCAAAGCCATGTGATACAGCTTGCGCATCATCACGAGCTTCTCGCTTTGGCTCATGTCAACCAGATCCTCCACAATCGTCTCCGGGCGTTTCGGATAGTCGATGTCATCCATTAAAATTTGCCGTTCTTTCAAGGTAAAATGTTCCGAATTGACGATGTCATGAATGCGATCCACTTCTCTTGAACCTATATAACCGTCGGCATGCCCAACGCAAATCATCAAACGAATGGAGGCAAACAAAATATGTTTGTCCTTTTCTGTTCTCGTATACAACGTGCGGTTCCTCCTCCGAGCTTAAGTAACAAACGATAATATCTACATCTAATAATACGATGAAAGAGGAAAGCGGTTTCACACGATTATGTGACAAATTTATGCTACTCTCTCAAAAAAACGGACCGAAAGTCAATCCAGCCGTATGCGTCAAGGCTTACCCCCGACAATCGCGGGTGCGCGATCATCTCGATGCGGTTCGCGTACAGCGGAACAAACAGATGGCGGGCCTTCAGCCTGTCCATGATCGCGCGCACGACAGCCTGCCGCTCCTCTGTCGTTGTAGTTTGCCCCATCTGGCGAATCAGTTGCTCGACCTCCGCTTTTGTCCGCTCGTCCAGGTGGTGCGTAATGCTCAGCGCCTCTGCCCGCAAAAATTCAACGAGCGACAGCTCTGTGCGTTCATCCGCATTGGCGCTGTCCACGACCAGGTCGGCTGCCTGCAGCACGGCAGGTTGGGCCAGCTCTTCAGGCGACGCGTAGCGGATTTCGATGACGATGCCGTATTCCTTCGCCTTTTCCCTGATCCACTCGGCATCCTCCACGTGGTCCGCATCTGGGTAGGTGTACAGGGCAAGCTTCTCCCCGCGGTAGCCGCTGGCTGCAATCAAGCGCGCGGCCTCTTTGGCATCGGGCAGACGTGTATCCTGCTGCATCCGTTCTCCCCATACCTCAGCCTGCTCTCTTCCGCCTTGCAGCGCCGCTCTCAGCGCTGCGCCAGATAGCATGCTGGCGACCAAGGCGCGGAACGCATCGTCTGCGAGCGGCCCTTTTTTGGCTGCATTCAGGCTGACGTATTGAAAGCATTGCTCCTGGCGGACGACGTCTCTCCAGGAGGCATCTGCCAGCTCATAGGCCTGATGCGCTTTGTCCACGACCAGCATGCTCTCCTCGGTCAGCTCCGGCTGGCGCATCCCAGGGACGCACCAAAGTTCAATCCGGTCCAAAAACGGCCGCCCGGCAAAGTACGGCGCAAACGCTTCGAGCACGAGCATGGAGTCGTCATGGCGCACAACCCGAAACGGCCCTGTCCCTGCCGGAAGCCGGGCGAATTGCTCTCCCATCTGCTCGGCATAATCGCGCGGAACGATCGCCATCTGCTCTTTGCTCAGCGCTTGCAAAAACAGCTCATCCCGCTGCTTCAGCCTGATCGTCACCACATAGTCATCGCGGACGTCCACCGCCGCAATCGAGCGGGCAAGCCAGCGGTGCTTGAACGATTGCTGCATCAGGCGCAGCAGGGAAAAACGCACATCGTCAGCCGTCAGCGTGCGGCCATGATGAAACAGCACCCCTTTTCGCAAATAAAACGTCCAGCGCGTCCCGTCCTCATCCGCCTCCCAGTAAAAGGCGAGATGCGGCTCCACCCGCTTCGTTGCCGGATCGAAACGGACCAGCGTATCGAACAAATGCTTGACCAAATGCGTCTGCGAGCGCAGCAACACGTGGATCGGGTCCAGCCCTGCAAACGGTCGGTCGAAAAAAAGACGCAATGTATCCACTCGGCCACTACTACCCTTTTCCCGGGTAATCCGCGCTCCAAACTGGATATTCATCCAGCGAGAAAAATGTTGGGCAAAAGTCGGCCAAGCCTGCCCGTATTGCTCCAACAGCTCCTGCGAAGCGCGAATCTCGCCGGTTTGGACGAGCTCCTTGGCCACAGACAGCAGCAAGTCTGCCGGGTCGAGGACGAGCGTCAGCACCGAACGGTTCCCTCTCCCTCGTCCCGGCTGCCAGAGCAGCCAGCCGCGCGCCTGCATCTTTTTCAGGGTCAGCGTAGCGTTGCGCAACGTACAACACAAGATCGCCGCGACCTCTGCCAATGTAATGTCCAGCGGCCGACCAAACGCTTCCTTTGGCCTGGCCGCGCATAAACGAATGTACTGTTCAACAAGCTGCACGAGATTCACCACCGATTTCGCCAAAAAACATGAAAAAATGCTTCCCCTAATCCTACGCTTTTTCTCCTGACTGCGCCAGCTTACAATTCTCGAAAGAAACAAAGCCAAACCGAAAAAAACCGGAGAAAGGACACACACTTATGAATCTGTTACTCGCTTCCCTTGCCCGTTTTCTTGCTGCGTATCCGCCCTTGCTGTGGGTCCGCCTGTTCGGGGAAACGCTCACGTCCCTGTCCAGCACGATGATCGCTCCGTTTCTGGTCCTGTACTTGAGCGAAAACGTCAGCGGCTCCGTCACCGTGACCATGCTGGTGATTGGCTTGCAGCCCTTTTCCGAGATTGTTCTGACCTTGTTTGCAGGCGGGTTGACGGACCGGATTCGCCGCAAAACGATCATGCTTGCAGCGCTGCTCATCCAAGGCTTCGCCATGCTCGGAATGGCCTTTGCGGATTCTATCGCAGCTTTCGCGGTGCTGTACATCATCAATGGCGCTGGCCGCTCCCTGTTCATCCCGGCAAGCCGCGCCCATCTGGCCGACGCGATTTTGCCCGCGCAGATGGCGAGCGCCTTTGCGCTATTGAATACGTCCAGCAGCATCGGGGCGGCGATCGGCCCGCTCATCGGGGTCATTTTGTACCAGTACGATCCCGCCATGGCGTTTTTGCTCACCGCTATCTCGCTCTTGCTCTACGCGATTGCCGTCTGGTGGAAAATTCCGCAAACCCCGCTGCCTGACCTGCCTGCCCAAGCCGGAGAAAACGCCCGTAGCGGCAAGCGCGAAAGCTGGCAAGCGTATCGCCCGGCACTCGCAATCATGACGCTGTCGCTGCCGATCAGCCTGTTTTACGCGCAAACCGAGACGAATTTGCAGTTGCACCTGAAACATACACTGCCTGACTACTTGCACGCACTTGCGCTGCTCATTGCCGTCAAAGGCGTCCTGCTTATTTTGTTCGAATTTCTGCTGGTCAAATGGACCCAGCATCTGCCTGCCCGCCTGCTGATTACTGGCGCGTACGGCTGCTTCATGCTCGTCTCGCTTGGCTATGCCTACATCGACTACTTGCCGCTTTTGCTCGCCATGCAAGTGCTGCTCGTCATCGGCGAAAGCGTCGGCCTGACACAGCTTTTGGCTTTTGTCACACGCATTTCCCCGCCTTCCATGCGCGGACGGTACTTTGCCATCACCGGAACGCATTGGGACATTTCCCGCACGTTCGGTCCGTATCTCGGCAGCCTTGTTTTGCTGCACAATGGCGGTGCGCTTCTGTTCACCCTTGTCGCCGTCATTTTGGCGATTGGAGCGTGGGCGATGCACCACTATTTGCGCAGCAAAGAAAAAGCCCTCCCGCATGCGCAGGAAGGCTGATAAAAAGCGTCAGGTCAACAGGAAGCGGTCTTCGCTGAAGCTCTCGCCGCCACGGGCTGCTTCGAACGCGCGAAGCAAATCCTGCGGCTTCATCGTCCGCTTCTTCTCGTCCGGAATGTCGAGAATGATGCCGCCATCGTGCAGCATCAGCAGGCGGTTCCCCATGTTCAACGCTTGCTCCATATTGTGCGTGACCATGATCGTCGTCAGCTTGTGGCGCGCGACGATCTTGTCGGTCAGCTCCACGATGAGCTGCGCCCGCTTCGGGTCCAACGCCGCTGTATGCTCGTCCAGCAGCAAAATTTTCGGTTCCGTAAAAGTCGCCATTAACAGGCTGAGCGCCTGGCGCTGACCGCCGGAGAGAAATCCGACTTTTGTCTTCAAACGGTTTTCCAGCCCCTGGTCAAGCTGCTTGAGTTGCTCGCGGAACAGCTCGCGCTTGTGGTTGTTCACCCCGAAGCCGAGTGTGCGGCGGCGGCCGCGGCCGAGCGCAATCGCCAGGTTTTCTTCAATCGTCATGTTCGGCGCAGTACCCGCCATCGGGTCCTGGAACACCCGCCCGATCAGCTCGGCGCGCTGGTGCTCGCCGAGGCGCGTCACGTCCTTGCCGTCAATCGTGATCGTTCCGCTATCCGGGAACAGCCCGCCGGAGATCATGTTCATCATTGTCGATTTTCCGGCCCCGTTGCTGCCGATCACGGTGATGAACTCTCCGCGCTTGACGTGCAGGTTGACGTTGCGCAGGGCGATTTTTTCGTTCACCGTGCCTGCGTTGAACACTTTGTTGACGTTCGAAATTTTAAGCATGTCCGTTTCCTCCCCTTGCCGTGCGTACCGCTTGCTTTCTCCAGATGCCTTTGGCAACGGTCGGGACGGTCAGTGCCACGATCACGATCAAAGCGGTAATCAGCTTCATGTCCGACGGATTCAGCCCTGCTTGCAAAGCCAATGCGATCACCAGACGGTACACGATCGAGCCGAGAATGACGGCGAGCGTGACTCTGAAAATGGAGGAGCTGCCAAACAGCACTTCTCCGACAATAACAGAAGCAAGACCAATCACGATCATCCCGATCCCCATGCCGACGTCGGCAAAGCCCTGGTACTGGGCAACCCATGCGCCAGATACCGCTACCAGACCGTTGGACAGCGCCAGACCGATAATGGTCGTCGTATCGGTGTTGACACCGAAGCTGCGAATCATCTTCGGATTGTCGCCCGTCGCGCGCAGGTCGAGGCCAAGATCGGTGTGCAGGAACCAGTCGATTACCAGCTTGAGCAGCAAAATCCCGACGAGAAACACGACGGACACGCCTGTCAGCAAAGTGACTCCGTTTACTGTCAAATTCGGAATGCTCAAGTCTTTTACATAGGTGAACAACGTATCTTCACGAAGCAAAGGCAAGTTTGCCTTCCCCATGATCCGCAGGTTGATCGAATAAAGGGCGATCATCGTCAAAATCCCTGCCAGCAGTGCGTTGACCTTCCCTTTTGTATGCAAAACGCCGGTAAATGCCCCTGCCAGGCCTCCGACGACGAACGCCAAGAGGGTAGCCAGGTACGGGTTGGTTCCATCGATGATAAACTTGGCTGCGATCGCGCCGCCCAGGGCAAAGCTGCCATCTACCGTCAAGTCAGGTACGTTCAGAATGCGAAAGGTCAAATACACGCCCAGAGCTAAAATTCCAAATAGCAAGCCCTGCTCGATGGCTCCCATTATTGCCAAATTCATAGAAGAAATCCTCCTGTTGCTGCGTTTATTACTCGATCACTTCGCCTGCGCGGTCGAGCATGGATTGCGGAATGGTCACTCCCATTTTCTCCGCTGCTTTTTTGTTCAAGACGAGTTTCATGTCTGCTTGCATCTCAACCGCCATGTCAGCCGGCTTCGCTTCGCCCTTCAAAATTTTCACGGCCATGTCCGCAGTTTGCTCGCCCAATTTGGTGTAGTCGATGCCGTAAGTGGCAATCGCCCCGCTCTTCACGGAGTTTTCCTCGCCTGCGATCACCGGAATTTTTTGCGCTTCCGCTACGCCCAGTACAGCCGCGATGGACGATACGACCATGTTGTCGGTCGGCACGTAGAACGCATCGACTTTGCCTACCATCGACTCGGCCGCTTGCTTCACTTCTGTCGCGCTCGTGATTGCCGCTTCCTGGATGGTCAGGCCGAGCTTGTCCGCAACCGCTTTGGCTGCGTCTACCTGTACCTTGGAGTTTACTTCACCCGAGCTGTAGATGACGCCTACCGACTTCGCGTCCGCTTTCAGCTCTTTTACCAGCTTGAGCTGCTCTTCGACCGGGTTCATGTCGGAAGTACCTGTCACGTTCGCGCCTGGCTGCTCCATTGATTTTACCAGACCAGCCTCGACCGGGTCAGTAACTGCCGTAAACAAAATCGGAATTTCTTTGCTCGTCTGCGCTGCTGCCTGCGCGGTTGGAGTGGCGATCGCCAGCACGAGGTCTACTTTGTCCGCCTCGAATTTTTGCGCGATGGAAATCGCTGTGTCCATGCTCGCCTGCGCCGATTTCACGTCAATTTTCACTTGCTTGCCGTCTTCGTAGCCGTTTTTCGCAAGCTGCGCCACAAATCCTTCACGCGCTGCATCCAAGGCAGGGTGCTCTACGAATTGGGAAATGCCAATCGTAAACTGCTTGTTCTCAGCAGAAGGCGCCGGCTGATTCGCAGCAGGGGTTTCCTGCCCGTTGTTCGCCGGAGTAGCGCTTTGCTGTCCACATGCGGTAACAGACAAAAGCAGCAAAGGAAATAAAATACTCTGAATTTTTCTGATAGTCTTTTTTTGTTTAACCATGCGATAAATACCCCCTTGAAAAATTTTTACTAATTTTAACACGGATAAAACAGTTTTAAAAGAATAAAAAGAGAGCTTGACGCTCTCTTTTTACTTGATGATTTCTTTCGCCTGCTGTTTGAGTGCCTCAGAAATCGTGAGACCAAACTTCCCGGCAGCCGTTTCATTGATGTACAGGTCGGCCTGCTTTGAAATTTCGACTGGAGTGTCGGCGACCGCTTGTCCTTTCAGGACGCGGGCAGCCATCTCTCCTGTTTGTTTGCCAATCAGGTAGTAATCGATTCCGTACGTGGCGACTGCGCCGCGCTTGACGGTGTCGGTGTCAGAAGCGAAGACAGGAATCTTGTTCGCTTCCGCTGCTCCCAGTACGGCCTCAAACGAAGACACGACGGTGTTGTCAATCGGAATGAACATGGCGTCTGCTTTTCCAGCAAGTCCCTGAGCTGCCAGTTGCACCTCGGAGAGCTGGGAAATGCCCGCCTTGACGATTTCTACGCCTTCTTTGCTCGCTGCTTCTTCCAGTTCTTTTACCTGAACCTCCGAATTTACTTCAGAGGTGGTGTAGATGACGCCCAGCTTTTTCAACTGTGGCAGGAAGGTTTTGACCAGCTTCAATTGCTGTTCCATGGATACTTTGTCGCTCGTACCGGTCACGTTTTTGTCCGGTTTTTCCAGACTGCTGACCAGTTGAGCCGAGATCGGGTCTGTTACGGAACTGAACACAACAGGTTTGTCGGCAATCGCCTTGGCTGCAGCCTGAGCGGACGGGGTAGCGATCGCTACGACCAAATCCTTTTTGTCTCCGGCGTACTTTTGCGCAATTGATACCGTGTTGTTCATATCGCCATGGGCGTTCTGGTAGTCAACCTCCAGATTTTTGCCCTCTTCGTAGCCGGATTCCTTCAAGCCATCCAAAATTCCTTGATGAATCGCATCCAGTGCCGGATGCTCTACGAATTGCGTCAGGCCAATTTTCACGGTTTGCTCCTGGCCGGAATTAGCCGTGGTAGCCTCGCTTTGTCCACCTGTTTGATTTCCACATGCTGCCAAAGAAAAGGCCAGCAATGTGGTCAGTACCATACTGACTGCTCGTCTCATCTGTACTTCCTCCTCTAAGCTCTGCTCTCTTAGCCACTGACCACCCTCCGGCGGCCGGGCCTTTTTGCATTTGTGCAACTTGTGTCCCATTATAGCATATTATTGCGTCCTGAAAAGCTTTTTTCATCAATCTTTCGTACCGATTTCTTCCTCGACGTTCGCCAGTTTTTTGACAAAAACTCTGGTAATCCGGTAATGATCGACTTCCCCGACCACGAACTCGTACTTGCCTTCGCGCACCCGGTCGCCCACGCGCGGCGGGTGGTCAATCTGCATGTAAATCCAGCCGGCAAGCGTATCCACCTCGCTTGATTCCAGATCAATGTCCAGGTAGTCGCCCACTTCCTCCAGGAGCATCCGACCGTCGAGCGACAAAATCCCGTCGTTTTTCTCGACTTCCGGGCGCTCATCGTCAAACTCGTCCTGGATGTCTCCGACGATTTCTTCCATAATATCTTCAAGCGTGACCAGCCCCGCTGTCCCGCCGTACTCGTCAATGATGATCGCCAGTTGTCCCCGCTGTTTTTGCAGCATCGTCAAAAGACGGCTGATCGAGATCGTCTCGGGCACAGTCAGGATCGGGCGCATCAGCGTCTGCAAATCTTTGTGCTCGCCCTCCAACAGACCCGTCAGCAAATCTTTGATGTGCAAGCTCCCCACGACGTGATCCTTGTCACCGTCCACGACCGGATAGCGGGTAAAACGGCCGTTTTGCACCAGCCGGACGTTTTCCTCGAACGGATCGCGCAAGTTCAGCACCACCATGTCTGTGCGCGGAACCATGATTTCTCGGGCCATCGTCTCGGAAAAGTCGAAGATGTTGTCGACGAGCATCAGCTCGGTTTGGTCGATCAGCCCGCTTTTGTGGCTTTCGTTGACGAGAATGCGGATTTCTTCTTCGGTATGCGCTTCCTGATGCGGCTCCATCGAAATGTGAAACAGCGCGAGAAAGCGGCTGGCCGACCAGTTCAAGAGCGCAATGAACGGATACATGATTTTGTGAAACAGTTGAATCGGCCGGGCCACAGCCAGCACGACCATTTCCGTGCGCTGGATCGCCAACGTTTTCGGTGCCAGCTCCCCCAGTACAATGTGCAGAAAGGTAATGACCGAAAACGCGATAATAAAGGAAATGCTGCTCACCAGCGTCTCGTTGAGCTGAAAATAGCGAAAAACGGGATGCAGCAGATGAGCCACCGCAGGCTCGCCCAGCCAGCCAAGCCCGAGAGACGCCAGCGTGATGCCAAGCTGGCACGCAGACAAATAAGCGTCCAAATTTTGGATGACCTGCTCGACGTTTACGGCGCGCTTGTTCCCTTCCGCCACCAGTTGGGCAATCCTCGATTCCCTCACTTTTACGACGGCAAATTCGGTTGCGACAAAGAACCCGTTGAGGAAAACGAGGATCAAGACCAATCCCAAGTTGAACAAGCTTCCCCACGTTCCCATGCTCCTCGCCTTCCTTTCCGACCATGCTTCGGGATATTGTTTCCCATCCAACCGTAAATGTTACCTGTTCGTTTTTCTTTCTTTTCCGGATTGTGATACCATAGTGCTGATTCATATGCCGTTTGTAACGAGGTGAATCTCTTGTCTTATCGTCCAGACTTGCCGATGATCGTGCAAAGCGATCGCACTATTTTATTGGAAACGCAGCATCCGCAGTTTGCCGAAGCCAGACAGGCCATCAGCGGGTTTTGCGAACTGCTGAAAAGCCCGGAGTACATCCATACGTACCGGATGACGCCGCTGTCGCTCTGGAATGCGGCCGCGAGCGGGATGCAGCCGCACGAGGTGACAGGCATCCTCGGCGCGTACAGCAAATACGGCGTGCCGCCAACCATCGTCAAGGAAATCGACGAAACGATGCGCAAATACGGTCTGATCCGGCTCGAACGCCGCGGGGACAACCTCGTTTTACATAGCGACGATCCGCTCGTTCTCACGGAGCTTGCCGCATACAAGTCGATCGCGGCCCTGCTCGAAGACGGCTACGTGCTCAAAAGCTACGCGCGCGGCCTCATCAAGCAGGAGCTGATCCGGTTGGGGCTGCCTGTCCAGGATTTGGCGGGCTATTCGCAAGGCGAGTCGTGCCCGGTCAGCTTGCGGGCGAACAGCGCTGCGGGAAAGCCGTTTGCCTTGCGCCCGTACCAGCAGGAAGCGGTAGACGCCTTTTACCGCGGCGGCTCCGCTCTAGGCGGAAGCGGCGTGCTCGTGCTGCCCTGTGGAGCCGGGAAGACCGTCATTGGCATTGGCGCGATTTCCCAGTTGCAGACTGCTACGCTTATTTTGACGACGAATACGACTTCCGTGCGGCAATGGATCGCCGAGCTGCTGGACAAAACCGATCTTGATCCCGAGCTTGTCGGCGAATACACCGGCGATCACAAGGAAGTAAAGCCGATAACTGTGGCAACTTATCAAATTCTCACATACCGCCCCACCTCTCTGGATGAATTTCCTCATATGAAACTCTTTTCAGAGCGTGACTGGGGGCTTATTATTTACGATGAGGTGCATTTATTGCCTGCACCTGTTTTTCGTGTTACTTCCGGGATTCAGGCGACACGCCGACTGGGCTTGACGGCTACGCTCGTCAGGGAAGACGGCCGGGAAGAAGACGTCTTTACGCTGATCGGGCCGAAAAAGTACGAGGTTCCTTGGAAAGCGATGGAGGATGCGGGCTGGATTGCGGAAGCGCGCTGCCGGGAAATCCGGCTGCCTTTTGAGCCGAAGTGGCGGGAAGCGTATGCGCATGCGACGGCACGGCAAAAGTTCCGGATCGCCGCCGAAAACCCGAAAAAGCTGGACGTTGTCAAAAAGCTGCTGGAGCGCCACGAAGGCGACCGGGTGCTGATTATCGGCCAGTACGTCGACCAACTGGAACAGATGGCGACTGCCCTGCAACTGCCGCTGATTACGGGCAAAGTGCCGGAAAAAGAGCGCGAGACGCTGTATCAACAATTTAAAAAAGGGGAAATCACACGCCTGATCGTCTCCAAGGTGGCCAATTTCGCCGTTGATTTGCCGGACGCCAATGTGGCGATTCAAATCTCGGGCACGTTTGGCTCCCGCCAGGAAGAAGCGCAGCGACTGGGACGAATCTTGCGACCAAAAACCGAAAATAACACCGCTCACTTTTATACGCTGGTGACACGCGATACGAGAGAGCAGGAGTTTTCGCTCCACCGTCAGCTTTTTCTCGTCGAGCAAGGCTATCCATACGAAATTATAGAAAACGAGATGCTGGTCTGAAACGTTTCGGAAAAAGCCAGCGTCACATAGAGGGAAGGGAGGCCGGAGATTCAATGCAATCCGACGCCGAAATCATTCAGCGGATTCTTCAGGGCGACATCGAAGGGTATCGCGACCTCATCCAGCGATATCAGCATATGATCTACGTATTCATCTACAAAATGGTGAACAATCGCGCTGATGCGGAGGATCTGACTCAGGAAGTGTTCGTGAAGGCGTATGAGAAGCTGTCCACGTTCCGAGGCGACTCTCAGTTTTCATCCTGGTTACATACGCTTGCTCGCAACAAGAGCATTGACTTTTTACGCAGACGAAAGTTTCACGACTCCGACGAGCAGTTGGCGTATGTGCCGTCCAATACGCGGGACGAGTCTCCGCAAGAATCGCTCATGAACAAGGAGCAGCGCAGGGAAATCGAGGAGGCATTCGCCTTGCTGTCGGATTCCTACCGGGAAGTGATCGTCCTTCGCTGCACGCATGAATATCCGTTCGAAAAAATTGCTACTCTTCTCGGCATCGCCGAGTCTACAGCACGCGTCCGTTACTTGCGCGCTCGCCAAGAACTCGCAAAATTGTTATCACGCAAGGAAGGGGGGCTCGTACATGAACTGCCAGGCATTTAGAAAAGCATGGCTAGATGACACGGATAGCGATATTTTTTCCCATATAGAGACCTGTGAGGACTGTATCGCATGGATCGAAACACAAATGACAACCGAAGAGGAGGTGCAGTTCTTGAAAGAGGTTCCACCGCCTCAAGCGAACCTGGAAGAGAGGATCATGCAGGCCATCTACCAGAACGCCGGACAAGGTGTGCCCCCTCACGCCGCAACCGTCGCTGTGCTTCCACAGCAAGCGGCAGCACCTATGCCCAGCAAGCGTCGGACCAAAGGCTTCCCTTCATTCGCCTGGGTCAGCGCAGCGGCAGTCCTTTTGGCAGTGGGCTTCATCAGCTACCAGCAGCTCCAAGACGGTCAATTCCAGACAGCGTCACAACAGCCCGCAGCAAACCAGGCAGGCGCTGGCACCCAGATCGCGACGCATGCCACCGAAGCGATGCAAATGCAGGACGCTGCTCCGGCATCCTCGCCTGCCTCTGCCCAATCGGCGGCAAATGCCTATGCTAGCAGCGAGCAACCGCTGGCAAAGCAAAACGAGGCAACAGCCAAAGCGTCTCAGCCTGCTTCCCCGGCTACACCAAACGCCGCTTCGCCATCGGCCAGCCATGAGCTTGCGCTAAATACGCAGGAACCCAAAACAGCAGCACCCCAGACGCAAGCGCCGCAAGCCGAGGGAGAGGCGTCCATAGCTTCCCGCAGCGTTCCGACAGGTTCAGAGGAACAAGGCGCAAACGCCAAGGCAGCCCTGGCAAAAGAGGCAAACGGAGCCGAGAACAACCTGGTCGCCGGGAAAAAAGCCAGAGCCGCCGCAGAAGACCAGCAAGCCTATGGGATTACTGCCATGGGCGAACCGGAAGCCAAACAAGCGAAACAAGCGGAAAGCAGTGACAGCGGCCTTATAGGGCCGACGCTGGCTATGACAGCCAAGCAGCCGATCACGCTGTCGACCTTCTCGGACACGGATACAGCCGTCCAGGCATCGGATATGCCTGTTCCCGTGCTTGCGCAAAACGCGAACAGCTTTTCCTTGAGTACGATCTCTGTCCAGTACGAATCGGAGACGAGCCAAAAGGTCACGCGCCTCTCAGCGGATTACAAGCGCAACGACGACTGGATTCGCATCGAGGTAGTTCGCAATGCGAAAGGCAAACGCAGCCTGTCGATCCCCGGCACGTTCTCCGCTACCCAGCTCTTTGCCGTAAACGGCGAGCAGGCCATCGCCGTCTCGTTTGACAATCCGGACAAGAAAAGCTCTGTCGCCGAGCACGCCGTTCATTTCAACGCCCAGTCCAATAACCAGTCGCTCTACGTAGTAGTAACCGCCCACGGCATTTCCTTGGACGAATTGATCGAAACTTCCAAGCAGATGACCTGGAAGCCTTAGCCGCAACCGGAAGACGCGTTTCTGGCAGACACGACCTGTCGCATCAGGTGCGTGTCTTTTTTGTTGGCTCGCGCGCGGATTTTGCCCCCATGCGGCATCTAGAAATTCGCCTCGCCCCGCCAGCAACGGCTGAATCGTGACGACTTTTTTTCGCAAAAAAATACGCCGTCTTTTGCCCTGCATCGCAAAAAGACGGCGTTTCTTCTTTATAAGCTAGTGAGTCTGGTTTTTCGCCTGGTTCCACTGCTTGATTTGCTCGATAATTTCCCGGATTTGATTGCGCGCAGCCTGGTGCTCCGGCTCGCTACCCCAATGCTGGATGAGCGGCGGCATCGCTTTTGCCATCGTGGTGTACAGGCACCATACTTTTACCATCTCGACGCGCTCCGGCGTCGCTTCACCCGTCAACAGCTCGGTAAACTTGTGCAGCAGTTCATCCAGTTCGGGCACCAGCGCTTCTTTTTTCTCACTCATGGATCATCCCCCGCTTTCCTTTCCTTTTTCATTTCTTGGAACATTGTATGCAAGATTTCTGCCCGGCAAAAGGGAGATTTTTCAGCCCATCGGTTTTGGTGTCAAGAACTGGAGCAGACCGTAGGCGACTGCTGCCGTAAGGATGACGCTCCAGATCACGATGCCAATCGACATCCACCACATCAGTTTGCCTGTCGGTGCGCCGAGCGAAATGCCGATCGCAGCCCCAAGCGGAGCGCCTGTCAACAGCGGAGAAGCCAATCCGAGGCCGATTACGCCGTACTTCTCCCAGATGCGGCCCATCCGGCTCTGGCGCCCTGCTTTTTTCTCCACGCGCTTCATCAGCCAGCTTCTGAGCGAACCGCCCAAATAGATGACAATCCCGGCGCTGGCAATCGCGCCAAGGGCACTGAATATCCCGGTAAGCAACGGAGGCAGTTGCAGCATGAAGCCAATCGGAATCGCTCCCCACAGTTCAAGCATACTCGTCAGTGCAACCGTCCCGCATTTCCATAACATGTCCATAATCTCACGCCAATCTCCTCTCGGTGCCATTCTTGGTCCTTCCATGAAATACGAATGAAACGGAAAAAGGTAGCGTTTTTTTCCAGATCAGGAAGTTACGTCTCTGCGAGTAAAGACGGTGTATGCTACAATCAGCGCCGCGACTGCCCAGATCGTCAGTACAGCCAACGAGAACGGCAGCGTCATTCCTTTGATCGGAGGCAGCGTGCCATTGAGGTAGTCGGTGAGCTGCAGGTTGACGACAAACAAGTATTTGGACGACTCCCACGACGAAGCCATCTGCGTCAGGATCGTCCCGCTGATGAGCGCCGCCATCATGATGCCCATGCCTGCGGCGGCGCTGCGAATGAGGACGGAGACCATGAACGTAACGGTTCCGACGACGATGCAAACAAACCAGCCGAGCCCATACTGCATGAGCAGAAATTGCCACTGCGGCAGCATGAACGCTCCCGACGTCACAAGCTCCCCGCCTGTCACCTCGAAGCCTGTGAGAATCGGCAAATCCCAGCCGGAATAGCCAAACACGACACCCGACAGCAAATAGGCCAAGATGAGCGTCATCAGTACCGTAAGCGAGGTGAACAGCAACAGCGTGATGTACTTGCTGGTCAGCACCTTCCAGCGCCGCACGGGTCTGGTCAAAAGCAGCTTGATCGTCCCTTCACTAAACTCGGCCGACACGATATCGACCGCCAGCACGACGATAATCATCGGCAAAAACATGGAGATCGCCTGATCCATGAAGCCGCGGGCAAATGTCGGGCCTCCGGGCGCCATCGGATTGATATTGTGGTCGAGGTAATACTGCTGCTGCTGAATCCGGATTTTGATAAAATCGCGCCATTCTTCCGGAAGACGGCTGGACGCGAGCCGGTTTTGCATGTCGACGATCTGCTGAGTCAAGAGCGGCCGCCAGTCCGTCGTGCCCATCCGCTCCTGAGCCGTCACGACCGAGCGGTACTGGGCGTATGTAAAAATCGGGATCAGAATGGCCAGGATGAGCACGACCACGAGAAAGCGGCGGCGGCGCAGCAATTTGACGGTTTCGTTTTGGACGAGGCCCAGCATGCTTTGATTCATTTCTCTCCCCCTCCCCCTGTCAGCGTCAGGAACAAGTCTTCCAGCGTCACGGTTTTCGTGGCAATCCCGACCACCGGGACTCCCGCCTGCACCAGCTTCTGGTTGACTTCGCCTACCCGCTCCATATCCATCCGCGTCTTCACGCTTTCCTCCCCGACCGCCAAAATATCCGTCACGGCGTTGTGCCCGCGCAATACATCCAGCGCTTTTGGCAGGTGGGCGTGCGGGATCGTCCATTCCACCTGGTCGGCAAACTGCTCCATCAACTCGCGCACCAGTCCGACCGAAATGACTTTTCCCTGGTTGATAATCGCCACCCGGTCGCACATCATCTCGATCTCGCTGAGCAGGTGGCTGGAAATGAAGACCGCAAGCCCCTCCTCCTCGGCCAGACGGCGAATGAACTGGCGCAGCTCGCGAATCCCTGCCGGGTCAAGCCCGTTTGTCGGTTCGTCGAGAATCAAGATTTTCGGCCGGTGCAGCAGCGCTTGCGCGATCCCCAGCCGCTGCCGCATCCCGAGCGAATACGTTTTGACTTTGTCGTCAATCGCCCGTTCCAGGTCGACGAAGCGGACGATTTCTTCGATCCGCTCCTGCGTAATCCCTCCGCTCATGCGGGCAAACTGCTCCAGGTTTTCCCTGCCTGTCAAAAATTTGTACAGCTCGGGATTTTCCACGATGCAGCCGACTTGCGCAATCGCCTCCGGGAAGTTCTCCGAGAGCGATATCCCGCCGATGCGGATATCTCCCCCGTCTGCTTTAGCCAGACCGACCAGCATGCGAATAGTCGTCGTCTTGCCCGCGCCGTTCGGCCCCAAAAAGCCAAACACTTCGCCAGCGAGCACGTCGAATGTAATATCGTGAATAATCTGCTTTTTGCCGATCGTTTTTTGCAATCGCGATACTGCGAGGACTGTGTCGCCCAAGGTGCGCCCTCCTGTCTTTGTTCCGCTTCCCGCAACTGACGGCAGCGATTCGTTTATGGTACACTGGCATAAGATGTCCCACCACATTATACCATGTCTACCCACTTCCCATCGAATAGGAGGATAGCCGATGCGCACATCCGGCAAACTTCTCTGGCGCACTACAGGGTTGTTGTCGCTTCTGTCCTTTTTATTGTTTGCCGCAGGCTTTGTCCTGGCGATGAACCCGCAGCAGTTGGCCCCGACCACGGGAGCGCCACCTGTGGAAACCGAGGAACCGCCTGCCCCTTTGCCAAAAGAAGGCGTCCACAAAGTCGTCGCGCTCGGAGACTCGCTCACCCGCGGCGCTGGCGATGCGAACGGCCAAGGCTATGTCGGGCTCGTCCGACAAGCGCTGGAAAAAAAGGCGGGCCACCCGATTACGTTTACGAATCTCGCCATTAACGGGCAAGAGTCGTCCGACCTGCTCAAGCAAATGTCCGAAGCGCAAGTCAAAACGCTGCTCGCCGAGGCCGATCTGATCCTTTTCACCATCGGCGGCAACGACTTGTTCAGGCAAACGGGCGGGCTCTACACGATCGACAAAGAAAAAGTGGCCGCAGCCACGGACAGGCTTGCGACCAACTACGAGGAAATCATCCGGCAAATTCGCCAGTTGAACAGCAAAGCGACGATTGTTTACACGTCGTTGTACAACCCTTTTGGCAATACGGAAGCGGCTGTCGATACGGTGCAGCCCGTTCTGGACTGGAACAGCACGGCCTCCGCGATTGCCTCCCGCTATCCGCAGGTGTTCGTCGTGCCGACGTATGACATGTTCCTGCGCAAAGAGCAGGCGTATTTGTACACCGATCATTTTCACCCGAATGCAGAGGGCTATGCCCGCATCGCGGAGCGCATTTTGCAGGCGCTAGAGTGATTCTGCCCTGCTCTGATTGAGCGACTTGCCGTGGGTAGCGAAGTACACCCGTTGGCCCGCCCACTGGAATGCGCTGCTCACCATGGAAAACGCCGCTACGGTCAAGAACAGTGTCGTGCCGCCGTAAAGCCCGAGCAGCAGGCCGCCCATCCACGGGCCGATGAACTGTCCGAGGTTGCTGAAGCTTTTCGCGCCGTAATAGCTGCCGCGCATTCCTTCCGGGGCCATGCGGTCAATCAGGACGTCACCTGCGGTAAAGGTCAAGATTTCCCCAAACGTAAACAGCACCATCCCGATAATAAAGACGATCCAGGAGTTGGCGTAGGCAAAGCCGACGTCGCCCAGCGCATACATGACGTTTCCCACCACAATGGCGGTGAGAGGCGTCTTTTTTTCGGCCCATCGGGTCAGCGGCATCTGCATGAGCACGACCACGACAGCGTTGACGCTCATCAGGATGGCAAACAGTTCTGCGCCGGACGCAACGGTCATTTCCGTGAACTTGGCGAGGGTAGACGACATCTGCGAATAGCCGATCGCGCCCAGCACGCCTGCGACCATGTAGTAGCGAAACGCCTTGTCGTGCACGATCACGCTGAAGGCCCGCCCAAAGGTGACCGTCTCTTTCTTTTGCCCTTCAATTTGTTTGATCCCGAACTTGTTCAACAGCCCTTGCAAGCTGATGACGTACACGAGGTAAATGAGCGCGGTAATCAGAAACGGCAGGGCGACGGACGTCTTCGCCAGCACGGCGCCTGCGATCGGGCCAACTGCGACCCCGACGTTGATCGCGGTGTAGCGCAGGCCGAATACCCGGAAGCGTTTCTCAGGCGGCGTCACGTCTGCCATCAGCGCCTGCGACACCGGCTCGTAAAACGAGCGACAGAGCCCGCCTGCCATGTTGAGCAAAAGCAAAATCAGCGGGTTTTTGCTGAGCGCAAACCCGACGAATACGAGCGTCCAGACGTACAGCGCCCCCAGCATGACCCGTCTGCGGCCGATCCGGTCGGACAGCGTCCCGGCAATGAAGCCGCCAATCGTTCCGGCGAGCGGCCCGGCCCCGATGGTCAGGCCGATCATTGCCAGGTCCATATCGGTTTGGTTGGATAAGTATAAAAACAAAAACGGCATGCTCATCGAGCTGGCAGCCCTGACGAACACGGTCCCGACGACCAGCGACCAGACGATCGGGTGGTACTCTTGCATACGTGATTTGATCCAGCTCATTGTCTCTCTCCCCGCAACTGTTCTGCTTCGTCCTGCCTACCAGAACAGATGCTCTGTGATGTTCCTATTGTAGTGAGCCGTCTATCGTTCGTCAATGAGCATTCGAAATTTTTGGATTATGAAAAATTTCTATGAGGCTTATCGAAATTTCGATAGCTTGAAAAATGTTTGGCGTGGCTGGAGTATCTTTTTCCCGCCTGCAAGCAAAAAAAAAAACCGGGAGCATCCCGGTTTTACTCTACAATCTTTCTATAATCAATAAGTTCTCCCTTGTCGTTCCACTTCACGGCCCGGTAGACATTATCGTGGTAAAAGGTGAACCACGCCTCTTGGCGGATGCCGCCGTGAATCCATTCTTCCTTGGCGAAGATCGAGGTCATCGGGTAGTCGTCGTAAGCCATGACCCACAGCGGATTTTGGTGGGCGTGCGTCGGCATGATATCGGCGAGGTGCAACAACAGGTGGCCTTGGCTTTCCATGCGGACGATGGCATGTCCCTGGCTGTGGCCGCCTGTGTGGTGCAGGGTAATGCCGGGAACGACCTCGAAAGTGGCGCCGTACGTCTGCACCTGCGACTCGATGGGACGCCAGTTGTCCTCCCAGTATGTATTGCGCGAACGGATGTTGGGCTCTCGCATCTCGGCCCACTCCTGCTCCTGCACGTAGATCACTGCGTTCGGAAACGTGGAAAAAAGCTGGCCGTCCCGCACCGAGACGAGGCCATTCGCATGATCGTAGTGCATGTGCGTCATGATGACGATGTCGATGTCAGCAGGCGTCAAGCCTTTTGCCGCCAGCCCTTCCTGGACTTGCGATTCTTCCACCAGCCCAAAGTTGCGCTTCTGCTTCTCCGTCAGTCGGTCTTTGCCGATACCGGACTCGATCAGGATGCGTTTTCCGAAAGCTTGTACCAAAATCGGGTCCGCTCGCAGCGGAATCTGGTTCAAATCGTTCGGAGGGTAGCGTTTGCTCCAGAGCGGCTTGGGAACCACCCCAAACATCGCGCCTCCATCGAGCTGTGTCAGACCGCCTTTGAGCCATGCCAATTGCAGCTCGCCTACTTGCCATTCGTTACCTGCCAATTCATCCAGCCTCCTCGCCTGCATTTTCTGTAGAGAAAAAAAGCGAAAAGCACCCCGCCAAGGGTGCCTTACTGCTTCTCTGCCACACTCACGGTTCTGGTCGCAGGAGCGATTTCCAGCAAAAGCTCGCTGGATACAGCCTGCACGGTAACATCCGAGTCGGAACGTCTATGATGAAGCACGAGTTGAGCAACCTTTTCATTTTCGCGGTACATACTGATTAATGTCTGAAGTGGGTTTGCACTACCACCTGCAATCATCTTAAACCCCGGGGCAATCGTAAACGTCCATCCCTCCACCTCTACTACCTGCGCAGTGGAGTACAGGAAGTAACGCTTTCCTAAAAGAATGCCATTGTGGTTCATCAAGGCGAAAGCCCCCAATCACATGAATTTAAACAGTATGCCTTCATTGTGCAAGAATTTAAGTATGTTGAAAAGCGATTCGACAAAAGTTCCGAAAAGACGACATCTTTTTCTCATCATACACGATCCAGCCTATTTTCGGAATAGAAAATCTTTTGCGAACATCAAATCGCTCTGCCAACCTGTGCCCCTTCCAGGATCGCCCGCTTGGCGTCCAGCTCTCCCGCCTCTTTTGCCCCGCCGATCAGATGAACCGGGAGGCGGTTGGTCAGTGCGTGATACAGCGATTGGTTCGGCGTAGCGCCAGCCGCGATAATCACCGTATCGGCAGGCACGAGCTGCTCTTCGTCGTTTACGCTGATGTACACCCCTTCCGGAGCGATTCGCTTGTACTCGATCTGGGTCAGCATCTCCACGCCTCTTTGCTTTAATTGCGCCAATGTCGCCCAGCGGGTCGTTTTGCCCAAGCCGCTGCCGACATGCTTGCCTCTGCGCAGCATGAACACTTTTCGCTTGCTCGCTTGCAACCTGTGAATCGTCTGTTCGTCCACGATCCGGTAGGAGAGCAAATACTCCGCCGTTTGCGCGGAAATGACTTCATTGTGGACGAGCAAATGCGACAAGTCACAGGCGATTCCCCCTGCTCCCACAATCGCCACCTTGTTTCCGACCTTCGCCTTTTGCTCGAACACTTCGTTGTACATGACGACATGCCCAAGCTCCCGGCCAGGAATCTCCGGCACGCGCGGGACGACTCCCGTGGCGATGACAACTTCCGCAAAGCCTTCCGCCACCAGCGCATCCGCCTCTGCTTCCGTCCCCAGCCTGATCTCTACGCCCAGCCGCGCAAGCTGCGTGCGATAGTAGCGCAGCGTTTCGTTGAATTCCGCTTTGCCCGGCACTTGCCGCGCGTAGTTGAGCTGGCCGCCAATCCGCGTTTGTTTTTCGAACAGGACGACCTCGTGCCCGCGCTCTGCCAGCACGCGCGCCGCCTCCAAGCCCGCGGGACCCGCGCCCACGACCGCCACCTTTTTCCGAACTCCCGCCGGAACAATCGCCCATTCCGCCTCTCTGCCGACCTGCGGATTGACCAGACAGGAAGCCACTTTGCCGTCAAAAATATGGTCGAGGCAAGCCTGGTTGCAGGCAATGCACGTGTTGACCTCGTCATACCGTCCTTCCACGCTCTTCGCCACGATTTGCGGGTCTGCCAAAAAAGGCCGGGCCATGGAGACGAGATCGCAATGCCCTTCCCGCAAAATTTCTTCGGCATGGCGCACATCGTTAATCCGGTTGCTGGCGATCACCGGGATGCTGACAGCCTGCTTGACCTGCCGGGCGACCCACACGTACGCTCCGCGCGGGACCATCATCGAAATCGTCGGTACTTTCGACTCGTGCCAGCCGATTCCGATGTTGAGCGCATTCACGCCTGCGTCCTCCAGCATGCGGGCGAATTGCAACGTCTCCTCCATGCTCGTGCTGTCCGGAATCAGATCGAGCCCGGACATCCGAAACACGACAGGAAAATCAGGCCCAACCGCCTCGCGCACCCGCTTCGCCACTTCGATGCCAAACCGCGCCCGGCGCAAAAAGTCTCCCCCCCAGTCGTCCTGGCGATGGTTGGTGACTGGAGAGAGGAACTGGTTGATGAGATAGCCTTCCGAGCCCATGATCTCCACCGCGTCAAATCCGGCCTTTTGCGCGCGGACCGCTCCGGCGGCAAAGGCAGCAATCGTCAGTTCGATCTCCGACGCATCCAGCTCCCGCGGCTTCCAGCGATTGATCGGGGCTTGCAACGGCGACGGCGCTACCGGATCAAGCCCGGTTGCCTCCTTGTACGCATAGCGGCCTGCGTGAAAAAGCTGCAAGGCAATTTTGCCGTTGGCCTGGTGAACTTTTTCCGTAATCACCCTCAGTTGCTCGATGTGCTCATCCAAGTACACGTTGCAGTACACTTCGCCCATGCCGCCCTCTGGCAGCACAGCAGCGCCTCCCGTCACGATCAGCCCGGCTCCCCCTCTGGCCCGCTCCGCGTAAAACTCGGCGAGCCGTGCCACACCGTCCGGCAGTCGTTCAAAACCGACGTGCATCGACCCCATGATGATTCGGTTCGGCAGTGTCATCGCCCCAATTTGGACAGGTTCCTGTACGTTTGCAAGCTTCAAAATATGCCCCTCCCTCAATACGAATGAATACTCATTCATTTTCTATTGTATTCGATTCTGCACACCAGCTCGCAAATCCTGCCCGTTCTGCTGGCAAAACCAAACAAAACTCACCGTGCGGGGGAAGAACATCCAAAAAGGCCCAGGAGCACTTCTCCTGAGCCTGTGTGTCGCAGCCTGTGTGTCGCAGCCTGTGTGTCGCAGCCTGCCTGTCTGCCTACCCGAGCTTGACCAACTCGCCCAAATCTGCCGCGAACCTTTCCAATGTCTCGTTCAAGTCCGCTTCTTCCGCTGCGCTCTGCGGCGTCTGGACGACAAAGTGATAGTCCACCTGCACGCTCGTCTCGGCGAGCTTGCCTGGCTCTATGTAACGGCGCTTTTCCGACAGCGAGCACTCCGCCACCCGGCTTCTGGCCTGCGCCCACAACGCCTGGATCTGTTCTGCCGCCAGCTCGTACGGATACGCGATCTCGACCTCTACCTCGCAGCTTTTTTCATCTTCCAGCAAAAACAGATGAATGGTAGCTACAGGCTGTTCTTCTTCAAAGGTGCCCGCGAAGGAAATCATCACTTCACGCATTTCCTCGTCTTCGAGCAAAGAGCGGTCCGAGCGCAAGACGATATCCGTAATCATTCCTCGCGCAGACAGCAGTTGATTTAGTTTTTCGACCAATAATTGCAGCACGTAAATGGTTCCTCCTGTTAGTTGCGTTATTCCTTATCCAGCTAGAAGTATAGCACGATTGCCCCGGACACGAAAAACCCCTTCACTCAGGAAGGGGTCGGTGTATTGTTCATATTTTTTTGGTTCATAAATTCAGAGAGCCACGCGCGTCTTACTTCCTTGTTCGGGCAATAGCCTAAAATGTAGCTTTCCCCGCGCATATATTTTTCCTTAATCCACTCTTTGTGCTTGCGGAAAAAGGCGTGTTGGAAATCGATCGGCATCTGCTGATATTCTTCCAGCGCTGAGGGGTTCTGGAGGAAAAAATCTTCGTCGTACACAAGCTCTTCATTTTGTTGGCGGCTGATGAGGTACACAAAGGCAATCACCAGAAACAGGTTCACCAAGAAAATCGTCATCCAAATCCCTCCAGTCAGGTCCTTAATTATCTGATTAATCTGTCTTATCAGCATATTATTATTGTACCACGAAATTGGTGTTTTCTAAACCTTTCGTTTCATTTTTCGTAAAAAAAAATCTATTGAAAATAGAAATGCTTGGCTATGTCGAAAAAAAAGCACCCGCTCTTCCGAAAGAAAGAAGCGAGTGCCTGTTTGGCGTACTTATGATTTGCTTGTCGGGCTGCCTTGCGTCGCTCCGCTGTCCTGCCCGGTGACAGGAGGGGAAACGATGTCTGGCGGCGGCGCCGGTGTTCCGGTATTGCCTGCTGGTGCGGAAGGCGGCTGGGTCGCATTCCTATTCGAAGCTGGCGTCTGCGCGTCAGGCACAGTGGTCTGGCCTTGAGGCTGCTCGGGACTGACTACATCCGGGGGAGGAGCGGCGCCCTCTTCCGCAAGCTCCTGTCCTTCCGCTACTTCGATCGGCTCCGTCTGCTTTTTCGGCTCCTCTGTCGCTTTCGGCTTGGAAGTCGCCGGAGCCGCTGATTCTGTCGTTCTATTTTTGGTCGACTTGCTGCTGCTGGAGGCAACCGATGATTCACCCGCTCCGAGGATCGGGGAGTTGTTCAACTGTGCGACTACTTTGCCGGACAGGCCCATCTCCGCCTGCAAGGAGCTGCGGATCAGCTCCAGCTTTTCTTTTTCCAGGAACGTATATCCGCCCTGCCAGTACGCTCCGTTGTCGAGCGTGGTCAAGGTAGAAGCGTTGAAGCCTTTGAAATCATAGGCCAACCCTTTGATCTGCTCTTTGGACAGGTCGGTATGGATGTGCTTCGCGCCTACTTCCATGATGTTAAAAATTTTGGTCAAGCCGTCCAGGGAACCGACTTTGTCGACAACGGCGCGGATCACTTCCTGCTGGCGGCGGTTGCGATCGAAGTCGCTAGAGTAGTATTTCGTTCCGCGATTGTCGTGGCGGTGGCGCACGTAGCCAAGTGCCTGCTCGCCGTTCAGCGTCTGGAGTCCCGGATTCAGATTGATGTGCGTGTCGTCGGTCGGATCGTCGTACACGAGCTTGCGGTCGACGTTGACCTCGACTCCGCCCAGCTCGTCGATTACCGCCTTGAAGCCGTCAAAGTCGACAGCGACGTAATGCTCAATCGGAATCCCCAAAATTTCGTTCAACGTTTTCTTCGTCAAGGAAATGCCGTCTTCGGTCGGCGTCTGGTTGTTGCGCTCTGCCTGTCTCCGCTCTGCCTCGCCGTTGGCGTAAACCGAGTTGATCTTGTGGTAGTCGCGATATCCCGGAATTTTCACCCGTGTATCGCGCGGGATGGATACCATCGTCACTTTTTTCGTCTGTGGATTGGCGACCGCGACGATCATGACGTCCGTGTTCATCGAGCCTGTCTCGGGACGCGAGTCGGAGCCGAGCAAGATGAAGGACATCGGCTTGTCGGCGCGGTAAACCGGGTCCGCATTTTTCGAAGCTTCCGAAGCAAAACCATTTTCTACCGGCTTTGTTACTACATCCAGAGTGTCTTCAATTTTCCAATAAATTGCTCCGGCAACTCCGCCTACCAACAACAGGACCGTCAATGTGAAAATCATCAGGAACCTGCGCAGCTTGCGGCTGCGGGTCGGCTGTTTTTTCTTGCGTGGAGCAGAAGCGCGTGTTTTTACAACAGTTTCTGGCATATGTATCAATCTCCTTGTTTGCGCACGCTTTTTGACAAAAGAAAAGGGAGGCACAATTGTGAACAGTGCCACTCAACCAGATGCACTAATATTTTCTTCTGTTGGTAATCATCTGATTCAGATATTGTATCACAGGATTGTCTTCATTTGTAGAAAAATGTTCCTTACAAGAGAAACTCCCCCACCGTTTTTGTCGATGGGGGAGGCTTTTTGTTTGTTATTGCAAGCCTTTTGGCGCCTGGCTAAAACCTTGTACGGGACCCTCCGGCTGCTTTTGCTTGGAGCGGTGAGAATCGCCGCCTTGGCGCACGTGACTTTCCTGCTTGCCGTTTACGTCGTTCGATTTCTTTTCCATGTACACTCCTCCTCGCTGCTGATACGCAAGTAGTGTACGTCATCTTATGTATTCTCATTCCCGCTCGAAAATCTGCATTTCTTTTCCGGCAAAAAACTCTTTTCGCTGCAAAAGCGCGCGCAGGTCGTAATCGCCCGTTTTGTGCTGGCTCAACTCGGCGAGCGCCATTCCGTAAGCCGCTTGCTCTCGGAGCAGGGGCGTCATCCGCTGCGCGTAAATAATCCCCGCGGCAAATGCATCGCACGCCGCTTCGCGGATCGGCGTAGGAGGAGCCGCTACCCAGATGGACTCTTCCTGGCGGCACAGATACAGGCCAGCCTCGCCGCAGTTCACCATAAGCTGATGGAGTCCCTGCTCGAGCAGCCGCTTTGCACACGCTTCCACGTCGCTAAAGGAGTGAAGCGATTGGCCGCACAGCACCTCGACCTCGTCAATGCTCGCAATCAGCACGCGGACTCCCGGCAAAAACGGCCGCCATTTTTCCGCCTTTTTCACAGAGACGGGATCGACCACCACGATTTTTCCCAATCGGTTTGCTTCGTCTACAAAAACGCGCATGACAGCAACAGGCAGGTTCGCATCCATAAACAGCCCCGCTGCATGCGGCAGGCGCTCCAGGGCATGCTGAACCAGCTCGTCTGTCCACGCTTCATTGACTTCCATATCGGCCACGGCTGTGTACAGCTCGCCATCGAGGTCGCGAATCGCCAAATACCGTCCTGTCGATTTGCCGGCGATTCGCACCATTCCATGCGTCGCTACTCCGCTTTTGGCCGTCACTTGTCTCAACCATTCTCCGTCAGCGTCTTCCCCTACGAGAGCGAAGAGCTGCACTTCTTCCCCCAACCACCCCAGATTTTCCGCCACATTTCGAGCTACTCCGCCTGCCACTTGCTGAACATGCCCTGGATTGCTCGTCCCAGGCAGCAATCTGGCAGAAGTGACTCCTTGCACGTCCACGTTGGCTCCACCCACGCATAGCCAGTATTCGGTCATCCCTTTCAGCACTTTGGCACTCCTCCCAGCCTTTTGCTCATGGTCTAGTCCATCTTCTCCCCCATCTTTTTCGACAACGCTCTGGCATTTACCTACCGGGTTGAAAACTTCCTCGCCAGAAAGCCGTTATGTCTTGCCGCCATATGCCGTCCAGACAGTAATGACGCCTCCCTCTATTCCGTGCTACAGTGAGAAAAAGTGCGTGGGCGAACAGAGGGTACATGGGTAATTGCGCTGTTTTTTTACACTACAACTAAATGGAGATGAACTGACATGAGTGCCACATCTACGCCGCTCCAGGCATCCGGCGGGGGGAAAGCGGCACCTACCGTCTACCGCATGCTGTTTGCCATCAGCCTCGTTCATTTGCTGAACGACAGCCTGCAAGCGGTCATTCCCGCCCTGCTTCCGATCGTGGAAAAAAATCTTGCGTTGACCTTCACGCAGGTAGGGGTCATCCTGTTGGTCATGAACTTGACTTCCTCCGTCCTGCAGCCGGTAGTCGGCTACTATTCCGATCGCAAATCGCAACCGTTTTTGCCGCCGCTCGCCTTGCTCGTCTCGGGGATCGGGATGCTCGCGCTCGCGTTTGCGGGCAGTTACTACCTCGTGCTCGTCGCCGTTGCCTGCGTCGGAATCGGCTCGGCCGTCTTCCACCCGGAGGCGTCCCGCTTCGCCCATCAGGCGTCTGGCCCTCGCCGCGGCCTGGGGCAATCGATCTTCCAGGTAGGGGGAAACGCCGGGCAAGCGCTGGCACCGCTGATGACCATTCTCGTGTTCGCCAATCTCGGCCAGCCTGGCGCAGCCTGGTTTTTGCTGCCAGCCGTATTGGCAAGCTGCGTCCTGCTCTACGTGGCGCTCTGGTATCGCGGCCAGCAACGAATGAAGAAAACGGCTGCCGCCGTCGTCGCGTACACGAATCGCAAGCAGCGGCTGATCGCCCTCTGGCTGCTGATTCTGATCGTCAGCGTCCGCTCGTGGATGAACGCAGGCTATCAGAGCTTTTACCAGTTTTACTTGATGTACATCAAGCACATGGACTATTCCAGCGCCCAGCTCGTCGTGTTCGGCTTCCTGTTCGCCGGAGCCGTCGGGACCTTCTTCGGCGGCCCGCTCTCGGATCGGTTCGGAAAACGCAATCTGCTGATTCTCTCGACGCTCGGATCGCTGCCGTTCACCTTGTTGACACCATACGTCTCCGGGTTCTGGGCCTTTCCGCTCTTGGTCGTAAGCGGCTTTATCATGCTTTCCAGCTTTTCGGTCACAGTCGTCTACGCCCAGGAGCTTCTGCCGGGCAAAATCGGCACCGTATCCGGCCTGATTATCGGCCTGGCATTCGGGATGGGCGGCATGGGCGCGCTCGTGTTCGGCTATTTGGCAGACATCTTCGGCCTTGGCTTCGTCATCACGCTCTGCTCCGCGTTGCCGTTGATCGGCTTCGTCGGACTTTTGCTGCCAAAAGACAAGACGCTGCGAGAATGGGCACGGTAAGCGTGTCCTGGCATCAGGAAGGAAAGAAAAAACCCGAGGAGCCTTTTCCTCGGGTTTTGTTTGTTTGTCGATCAAGCTGTTGGTTAGACCAACACGCCAGTCCGCACTCCCAGCAGTTGGGCAATGACGGGCGGGTACAGCTCAGGCGTGCCATACAGGCGCCAGAGGCCGTCCTCGCCTTTGCCGACCAGACCGGAGACGATCCAGTCAGATGTCAGCACGTCTTTCACATCTGCCGCTACAGCCAGCGTCATTTTCTCGCCGTCAGGGCGTTTGACTACCAAACCGTCGGCGTCGGCGCCAAGCACGACCAGCGCTTCTTCTGCGACATCCTTCGGCACAGTCGCCTGGCCGTACAGATTCTGGTTCGCTGCTTTTTCCAGCAGACCGCGCATGCGGTAGGCTTCCGGCAAGCTTTCTTTCAACTCGGCAAACAAGGACTGCATGTTCGCATGCAAGCTTGTCTTGCTGTGCTTGTCCAGCCATTTGAAGAAAGCGGTCATGACCGACAACAGGTTCGTTGCCAACGTCTTCGTCACGGCATCCGCGCGTGTGTAAATATCGTGCACGAGGAAGTAAGCCAGATCTTCCTTGCGCAGTTGTTCCCATGTAAACGAAGGACCGAACGCGCCTCTTACAAAAGAGCGGAAGTTGTTCATAACCTCGTCGTACTTTTTGACAGTTGCTTCCGACTTGCCGTCCGTCATCTCCTGAACGAAGCGGTTGATGTCGGCGAGCCTGTCCGGGTGGACCGTGTACACGCTCTCCGGCAAGCCTTCGATCAGCGGGCGGGTGAGCAGGTTGTTCACGTGCAGGCTGTCGTTTTGAAGCGACAGACGCGGGCGCAACATATCCATCCGAATGTAGCGCGCAAGGCCTTGTCCTACTTTATGGTCTTGCTCCAACTGCTCCAGCAGGCTCTCCAGCTTGGCGTGCAGCTCTTTGCTGTCGGTTGCCGCAACCAGGACAGGGGCCAGCTCTTCCAACGCTTCGTGTGGCGTCACCAGCCATTTTTCCGCAAAATACGTTTGCACGGCCCACTGCAAAACCTTCGGCGGCAGCGTAGGCTGGCTGGTAATAAACAAGGTGCCTTTGGACAGCTTGGAGCCGGTCGAGGTCAGGACGCGAATCTCTTCCTCTTGCTCGTAGGCAAGCAGCAACAGCAACTGCGCTACTTCCTCCAGATCCGGTGCGTATCCTTCCAGATACAGCTTGTCATCCTCAAACAGCACCTCTGCCTGCACTTCATACAGCTCCAGGAGCGCATCCTTCAAAGCCGGGAACAGGTGCTCTTCCTTGCGCGTGGCATACACCCACACTTCTTTTGTACCGTCGGACTTTTTCAGTTCGAAAGCAGGGTTTGCCTCAATCGCCTTGAGCAGTTGCTCGCGATTTTGCAACGGATACGTGCGACGGAGCAAGGAGCTTTGGCCCGCTCCTGCCTGTCCGTTGTCCGTTCCGCCAAACTGGACAATAAAACGGTACAGCGCCGTGGTGTACACCCGTTTGCTCGTGTCGGCCGCCGCTTCTTCGACTTCCGGATGCTCCTTCAGCCATTCCAGCAAGCTGTCCTTGACGTGCGGCTGCAAAATGATGCTGCCGGAAAACAGCATGTTGCGCAGCCCCAGGTTCAAGAGACGTCCCACGATGATTTGCCCAGGCATGACGCTCAGGCTGTTGGATCGCAGGATGTAATGCTTCTCCAGCGTGAGCGGCTGTTGAACGGTCATGACATCCCGCTCAACCTCCATGATTTCGTACACATTCAGATGCAAGTCGGCAAAAGCACGGCGAAGATCAGGCTCCATCCGGCGACCGTGCTGCTTGATGTAGTTCTCAAGCAACGTGCTTCCGCCTGTTCTTACATCTAGGACACACCAGTTGAAGAAATGCGCGGCCCACTCTGGACGCGTGACCTCTTCTTCGGTCAGGCCGACTTCTGCCGCAAACCGGCTGCGCGCTTCCTGAATCGTCTCGCTGGTCACATTGCCGCCAACGAAATGATTCAGGCGCTCCACCCAGCCCGCGTATTCCTTCTGCAATTTTTGCTCGTGACGGCTGCGCAGCTCCGCAATCGGAGTGACTACCCCACAGCATTTCTTGTATTTTTTTCCGCTCCCGCAAGGGCACAGTTCGTTTCTTCCTACTGACATAGAGGGTTTGGATCTCCTTTCCATCCCACGCGGCATGCGCGGGGAATCCTGCACAATCCCCCTATTTTACCGCATTTTCCATCATGTGTTCAAGTGTTCTCGTTTTGGTTCATGAGCGATTCCCACATCACTTTTGCCTTCCCATTGGCTGATAAACAGCTCCAGGCGGTTCATCAACCGGACGATGCGCTGCTTCTCGCTCATGCATGCAGAAATAGCAGAGAGCTGGTTGGCGGCAAAAAGTTCCACCACTTCCTGCTCCATGTCTTGAAGGCGAATCCGATAACTCGCGATGACGTCGCGCAGCAAATCAAATCGCTGTTCCAACCGGATCGTGGCCTCAAGCTTACTCATTGTTGCTCACTGGTCGCCAGTACTTGCTGAATGCCAAGCACGATCTGCTCATGCTTATGTTTCTCTTTCATCAGCACTTCTATAGCTTGCATATTGCTTTGTTGAAAATGGGCGACAACCTCCTGGGACATCTCCTGGTTGCGGCCTTCCAGGCGGCTGATCGCCTGTTGCAGCAATTGTTGTACTTCCTCCAGCACTCGCGTGTTCGTAGCGTTTGTCATGTTCGTTTCCTCCTTAGTAAAAATTGGTTCCTGCTGTTCGGTTGCCTGCTGCAAAAGATTCACTGATTCGGGGGCAACTTCCTCTGTTTCATTCTCGATGATGGCTATCGATTCAGAAGAGTCTGCCGCTGCGATTTCTTCCGCAGCCAGCTCCTCATCGGTCACATCACTGCGCGCAATGATATACAGCGTATCTCCCTCAATCCGGAAACGGTCGTCCAGCATGGGCAGAAAAGCAGCATCTGCCGCTATCCTCACTTCTTGCTCCAAAAAATGAACAAGCGAGCGGGCAGCTACTTGCGTGATACCATTGTCCCGGCAAAAATCGTACACCTGGTCATTCGCTTGTGTCCACTCTGCCAAAAACCATCTGTCGTCACCTTGGTACTGCACAAAGCGAGGGTCGCGTTCCAGTTGCAACATGCGAAGGATCTGGTTCCAGCCAAACTGCGTCTGACGGCGCAGCTCTGCGACGATCTGCTCCAGCTTTTTCGGCGCTTGCGTGTCGCGCAAAAAGCGATACGCCAGGTCGTACACCTGATGAGGCTGGTAGGTGATCTCCACAATCGCCTCCGAGCTGGCAACCCGCACTGGCGACTGCTCCATCTTCAACACTTTATCAAGTAGTGTCGAACTGTCCAGATCCATCAAAGCAGTCAGCTCATTCGCTTCCATCCGGGAACAAATCTCCGTACGTGGGAGGGAGCGCTCACCGGACCGGAATACCTTCTTGACAATACTTGGTAGGGTATAGGTTGGCCGTTTCATGCACTTTCTCCTTCTCGTGATCGGCATTTTTGCCAAATCAAATGGGAATCAAGAAGTTATTCTACAAAAAGAAAAAAAATCCTACCAGCCGTGAAGTGTTTGTCTATTTTGAAAAGAAAAGCTGCAAGCCCGGCCATTTGCGAAGGAATAAGCCCGCATAGAAGAACCCGGCACGCTCTGTCGCGATGCCGGGCCACTGCCTGTCTAGTATGATGCTGTCCACTCGATCCAACTGTCCACGACTTCGCCTGTAGCCGCGTCCACCTGCATCGCTTCCGTATCGGCCGTTGGCAAATAGACGAGCTGCGGAGTGGTCGCAGTCTGTCCCCCCACCTTCGGGTAGTCGTACGCCAGGCGCAGGACCATGCTTTGCACAAAAGCTTGCTTCGCTTTTTCCTCGCCGATGACGCCCGACTGATCGATGGTCGCAGGCATGGCTGGGATTTCGTTCACCTTTGCTGCCACGACCGTTCCCTTTTTCGCGTCCACCTCGACCGTGAACAGCGGCGTTTTGGCCGGGATGTCATTGCTGTGCGGGAAGAAGGCGTAGCTGTAGATCGGCCGGACGAGATTTTGGTCTGCCCAGCCAGGCAAATTGTCAAGCTGGCGGGTTTTTCGCACCACGAAGGACTGTTCCTTGGTCAGCAAATGCTTCTCGGCAAATTCGAGCGCCAGCGCCTTCGCCTCTTCGGCTTGCAACGGCTTTTCCAGCTCTTTCTCTGCCGATCCGTCGAGCCTGAACTCGATGAGCGACTTCGTTTTGCGGTCGACCAGAACAGAGGCGCTCTGGTACATTCTCGCGTTCCACTCGTACAGATCGGTATCCCGCTTTTTCGCTTTCTCCGATGGCGCCTGGAACGTCAGCGTATTCACGCGCAGCTTGAACGTCGCCTCCAGCCACTGCTCCATTTTTTTGCGGTCGCCCCAGATGCTGTTGTCAGCCGAGCCTTTCAGCTTGAGAACCTCGCTCTCTTTGCTGTACACAGCAGGGACGACTTCTCCGGTCACGGCGTCAATTACCGGCAGCTCTGTCGGCTCGTACACCAGCTTGCCCGCGGCCGCGTCGTACACGAGTTGCATGCGAAGCTGGTTTTCCCACTCGCGTTTCGCCTTCTCCAGCGGAATCGCTTTTTTCGGGTCAGCCACCTCCGACGCCAGCGGCAGCTTGATTTTTTCCTGATGAAACTGGACAATTTGCCCGGACGCGTCTATGAACGCGCGGCCCATTTCTTTTTTCACCCAGACATCGTTGAGCAACGGGTAAAAAGACACGACGGCCAACTGGTCGAGCTGCGACCTCCGATCCGTCGAGAGCATCGGTTGGGCAGCGATGACGTGGCTGACAGGCACCTGCTCGCGGATAAAATCGCTCAGCTTTTGATAGCTTTGTTTTTTGTCCCATTTTTTCGACTTGTCCCGATCTGCGCCTTTCAGCTCCAGGGACGTAATGTTGCCGTCAGCATCGACGACCAGTTCCAAAGATACCCCTGCCGTAATGACGTTTTTCCTGTCGGACAGAGAAATGATCGTCTCGGATTTGCTGCCTGTGCCGATCGAATCGACATGCAGCTCCGACAGCGCTGGCACGTAATCGTCCCGCAGCTCGACCAATAGCTTGCGCATGTCGTCTGGCAACGGAATGATGTCGAGATCAGATTTGCCGTCGTAGGCGTAAACGTGAGCCGGCGCAAACGGAACTCCCGGCGCGGCCAGTACGCTGGCCGCCAGCAAAAGCACAGCCATTTTGCTCCTTTTTTTCACAGATTCTCCTCCTTTGCAAAGCCAATCATCTAGTAAGACGCCCTTGCAAGGAAAAGGTTTCAGAAAACTTGCGCCGCCAAAGCTCCCGGAAAAATCCCTGTCCGTCCGGCGGCAAGTAAAAAGGCCAACTGTCTGATTCGCGCAGTTGGCCTTTGTCCTCGTCTCGTTTCTCTAGCAAGGCTGCGGATACGTTAATAGCCCCGCCAAACTTTTCGTCTGAGCGCTCCGGCGTACGCCC
The DNA here is from genome assembly GCF_057543335.1 of Brevibacillus sp. YAE8. Lineage (NCBI taxonomy): Bacteria > Bacillati > Bacillota > Bacilli > Caryophanales > Paenibacillaceae > Brevibacillus > Brevibacillus sp. YAE8. The sequence continues at coordinate 2,931 of NZ_BAAIYG010000028.1, read as the reverse complement.
ATTCTTCGTCTTCGCTCATGTCGGCAAGCGTCTGTCCGAGCGCATTCATTTTACTGTCAATCTGGTCGAGGTAGTGGAACAGGACCGCAGTCGGCGTCTTGCCGGATACTGCGCTTCCCCAGCCGTTTTCCACTTCCCCGTGGTGGCTCAGGATGCAATGCTTGAGATGCAGCACTTCGGCATCCCCCAGCGGAATGTCGAGCTTGCGGCAAACGCCGCTCACCATCTCTACGCCCATAACCAGATGGCCGATCAGTTGGCCTGGCGTGGTGTAATCCGGGGCGATCGGGTCAGACAGCTCGTACAGCTTGCCGATATCGTGCAGGATGCAGGTCGCGTACAAGACGTCCCTGTCGACCTGCGGATAGAGCGGCAGCAAGCTTTGCGCCGCTGTCAGCAACGAGACGATATGCTCCAAAAGCCCGTGATAGTAGTTGTGGTGCATCCGCACCCCTGCCGGGTAATGGCGGAGCCGGTCCCTGATCTCCTCCGTGGCGAGCGCCTCCCGGATGATCGCCTTGAGCGTGTTGCTCTTCAAGCTGTCCACTGTCGCTTCCAGCTTCGTCCACAGCTCGTCCACCGGAACAGGCGACACAGGGATGAGCGACTCCATCGCGACTTCGTCTGATGCCGCTGCCGGGCGGATGCGCTGGATCACCAGTTGCTTTTTCCCCCGGTACAACTGGACGGTGGCATCAATTTTTACGACCGATTTGACGGCGATCCACTCTTTCATTTCCGGGCTGACGTCCCACAACTTCGCCATGATCGTCCCGGAGCGATCTCCCAGTTCCAGATTCAAATACTCGCTCTGGTTGCTTGCGACCCCGGCTTCCTTGTTCTTCACCAGGCAAAAAGCGACAACACGCTCTCCCTCTTGATAATCAAGCAAATATTTTGTCATCTGTGTCCCATCCTGTTTATTTTTTTCGGAACAAAGTTTCTTCCAGCTTTTTCACGATTTTTTTGCCGACGAGGTCATCCGCCGACTTCACGACCTTGGTAATGACGGCGAGCAAGTCATCTTTGCCGTTCCAATGCTCGCGAACGATTTTTTCGTCCACGTCCACCAAAATCCGGCGCAGGGCGTAGACGGCCAAAATGACGTCGTCCAGCAGGCCAAAGCCTCCCACAAGCGCCTCCGGAATAAAGTCGATCGGCGTAATGAAGTACGCAACAGCCACTCCGGCAACCGCCTTGGACTGGACGCCGACGCGCTTGTCGAGCAGCAGGCGCGCAAGCAGCACGAACAGGTCGGGCGCGAGCAAAATATAGCTGGCGACCGTGTCGTTTACGCCCTTGTCTTTAATAAATGCCTCGATCTTGGCTCGCAGTTTATCGTAAAAGCGCTGGTGCACCTCCGGCAATTCGATCGGAACGAGCTGCTCCGGCTGGCGCACTGCCGGAAGCTGGCTTGCCTGCTGGTTTTCCTGCCGATTCTCTTCACTCATTGCATTCCCCTCCGTTTTTGCTTTTTCAAACTCGCCTGATGCCGAAAGTACGACCAGGCCGCAATGATTGCGAACACCGCGATAAAGAAGATCGCCAAATTGCGCGAGATGAGATTGAACAGCTCGTCCCAGCGCTCTCCCAATTGCCAGCCCAAGGTGACGAACAGCAGGCTCCAAAACAGTCCGCCCGCATACGTGTACAGCAGGAAGGTCGGAAATGGCAGTCTTGTAATCCCTGCAAAGTAGGCGGTAAACTGGCGCACGCCCGGAATAAAGTAGCCGAGCGGCAGCGCCCATTTTCCTACGCGGTTGAACCATTCTTCCGTTTTTTTATAGACGGTGTAGCCCATTCCGAGCCGTTTTCCGTAGCGCTCCAGAAAAGGGAAGCCCAATGTCCGGCCGATCCAGTAAGCCGTCGTCATCGCCGTTACAGAGCCCAAGAAGCAGACCAGAAAAGTAGGCCAGTATGCGAGTTGGCCAGTCGAAACCAAAAACCCGGAGAAAACAAGCAAGGTCTCTTCCGGCAGCGGCATCCCCAAAATTCCCAGAAAAAACAAGCCAAACAGAGCTCCATAACCGTACTGCGCAATATAGTCGCCAAATGTTCCCATAACCTCTGTCATGAAAGTCCACCACTTTTCTTGCAGGTCTGCCCTCTCCATTATGCCAAAAGATAGTACCATTCACAAATGATACGCTTTTGTTGGCGGAGGGGACGGGGAAAGCTATGAATCTATAGAAAACTGGACATACTCTTGTTGATCCGACGAAAACGGCAGCACATGACCACACGACAAACGAGGGACAGCGGATGTGGACCAAACTGTATCGAAAACTGAAACTCGAATACTACAAGCTGATCCGCATGAAGGGTGCCCCGTCATTTGTCGCCCGCGGTTTTTCGGTAGGAATTTTTGTGGAGTTTATCACCTTGCCTACCTTTGGCCTCGCCTTTTTGCTGCTCTTTCCGCTGGTCAGGCTGTTTCGCGCCAGCTTGCCGGCCGGCTTGATCGCGTTTGTCATCGGAAAGCTCGTCCTGCCGATCTTCATGGTCATCAACTACAATATTGGGTACGCTTTAGTCGGCAAACCGTTACAGCATCCCACAGGCCCGCATCAGGCCGCCTGGCGGGAGTGGCTCGTCTGGATGCAGGACAAGGGGCTGGCTTACTTCACGGGAAGCGCCGTAATGGGCCTCTTCGTCGCATTCGCCAGCTACTTTTTGGTGCACGGAGCTTTGCAGTTGTATCGCCGGAAAAAAGGGCGCCGCTCGCTGTCGCAAAGCCGCACGTCGCCTTGACGGCCACAGCGCTTCGCTTCGGACAAATAAAAAAGGCCGGTACCGACAAATGCTTGTCTGGTATTATCCCCTCATGGTAGACAGTGAAAAAAGACCTCATGGTATGATGAGATCAACACTGTTGACCGGAGGGGATTTTCTTATGCCGCCACGTAAAGGGCAAAAACAGCAGCAATATGA
>NZ_BAAIYG010000027.1:0-71783 GCF_057543335.1 Brevibacillus sp. YAE8 | reverse complement strand
CGCCGCCAGCGTTCGTCCTGAGCCAGGATCAAACTCTCCAATAAAGTTTGTTACTGGTTCAAAGCTGGCAAATCATTAATGATAGACTCATCAACGCTTTCGCTGTTCAGTTTTCAAAGAGCATTTTCATCAACCAATCGCTCAAAGGCGACTTTTCGATCTTATCACATCACACTTTGTTTTGCAAGAGGTTTTTTCAACCATTTTGCTGTACTCAGCAGCGACAAGATCTAATATAACAAAATCACCTGTATTGAGTCAAGACTTTCTTTCACTTTTTTTACGCTAAAATTTCAATCAAGGTGACTTTTTGAAGCAGAATTTAAATATAACGAAACTCAAGCCATAAGTCAACCAAAAAACGAATAGTGATTCCCTTTTTATTTCACACTATGCGTGCAACTCCTGCAAAAACGCCCCTGTTTGTCTTTTTTTGCCTTACCTCACTTTAAAAAGGCGGTGCTACGATGGATCCAAAACCAACCTACGACCAAAGCGAACAATACAGTGAGTTATCGACAGTTGAATCACAGCGCAACGAAATTCTCCAGGAGGAGTTTCCGGAAGGTCCATACGGCGCCTCCACCAATGAAGCTCGCCTTGGAAAAGCGACTGGCTGGGAGCCAGGACAGCATTCCACGACGACTCGCTTTACTTACGAAACACGTCAAATGCATCAAGACTTGCCGCGCCAGGACCCGTCGGCTCATCCGATCCACGACGATCCGAACGAAAAAGAATAGCCGAGCGCTTTTCCTTCCGCCGTGCACAGATGCGAAACAGCAGCTCCTTCACATATAGATAGAAGGAAAAAGCAAGCCCCCTTCCCGAAAAGAAGGGGGCCGCTTCTGTCAGTCGCTCCCAAAACCAAAAACTATTCCTCGGCAACGACATGTGTCGTCAAGGTGCCAATCCCTTCAATCGTGACAGAGATTTCGTCTCCGACCTTCAGCTCGCCCACGCCAGAAGGTGTTCCGGTCAAAATGACATCGCCAGGCCGAAGAGTCATGACTGCGGATACCGCCTCCACTAGCTGCGGGATGGTAAAGATCAACTGCTTCGTGCTGGCGTCCTGCCGCACTTCTCCGTTTACGCGCGTCACGATGCGCAGATTGGCATAATCCAGCTTCGCCGCAATCGCCGGTCCAAGCGGGCAAAACGTGTCGAAGCCTTTTGCTCGGGTCCATTGACCATCGCTCATTTGCAAATCGCGGGCAGTTACGTCAATCGCGCACGTAAAGCCAAGAATGTAGTCATCCGCCTCGGAAGCCTTTACCTTTTTCGCTTCCTTTTTCATGACAACCGCCAGCTCGCCTTCATAGTGAAGATTCCCGGTCAGCTTAGGATAAACAATCGGCTCGCCCGGACCTACGACAGTCGTGGACGGCTTCAAGAACATCAGCGGCTCTTTCGGCAGCTCAATCCCCATCTCGGCCGCGTGGTCCCGGTAGTTCAAGCCGATGCACACGACTTTGCTCGGCTCGCACGGCGCTTTCAGGCTGATTTCGTCCAATGGCAGCTCCAGTCCCGTCATGATCGGCTTCGCCGTTTGGACTTTATAAATATCCCCTTCGATCACGCGCACTTTGTGATCCTCTTCTACCATCCACCCATGCTTTACCTTGCCGTTACGCTCATAGCGGATAATCATGCCTCTTCTCCCCTGTCACGCGTTTTCTCTATAAAAAAGCTTTAAAACAGATCGGTTGTCGTTTCTTTTGGCTTGGTCGTAATCTCTTCGATCACGGTGCGTGCTACCGCATCCTCGACAAGCGCCTCCACGTCCAGCGCTTCTTCAAATTTGGCCGCGAGGTACGGCTTTGGTCTCGTCACAGGATTTTTCGGCGTAAACACGGTGCAGCAATCTTCATACGGCAAAATGGACAGCTCATACGTATCAATTTTGCGCGACAGATCGGTAATGTCGACTTTGTCCATCCCGATCAGCGGGCGCAAAATCGGAATCGAAATCACCTTGTTGATCGTGTCCATGCTCTCCAACGTTTGCGAAGCGACCTGGCCCAGACTCTCGCCTGTCGCCAGAGCTTTTGCCTTCGTATTTTCCGCCACACGCTCAGAGACGCGCATCATAAAGCGGCGCATGATCGTAATCAAGTAATCTTCCGGACACTTTTCGCGAATGGCCGTCTGGATCTCTGTAAAAGGTACGACGTGGAGACGGACCATTCCTCCCCATTTGGTCAGCTTTTGCGCGAGGTCCCGCACTTTTTGCAAGGCGCGCTCACTGGTGAACGGATAGCTATGGAAATGGATCGCTTCGAGCGTAACCCCGCGCTTGAGCATCATCCAGCCAGCGACAGGGCTGTCGATACCGCCTGACAAAAGCAACAGCACTTTTCCGCTCACGCCTACAGGCAAGCCGCCTGGGCCGGGAATCGTTTCACAGCTAATGTACGTGCCTTCCGCGCGAATTTCCAGATTGACGATCGTCTCCGGCTCGTGCACGTCGACCTTGATCGCAGGAAGCGCGCGCAAAATGTGCGTGCCGACGATGCGGTTGACTTCCATCGAAGGAATCGGATAGCGTTTGTCGGCGCGGCGCGTAACGACGCGAAACGTGCGTGGCTCAGGCTTCAACTGACGGATCAGCTCCAGCGCTTTTTCCTTGATCGTCTCGATATCCGGGTCCACCTGAATGGTCGGACTGAACGAGGAAATGCCGAAAACGCGCTTCAGGCGCTCCATGACGGCGTAGGCATCTTCGCCGTGCAGCTCGACGTACATCCGTCCGTAGTTGCGTCTCACCTTCACCTTGAAAAAGGAGCGCAGCACGCTTTTCACGCTTCTGACCAGCGCATCTTCAAACTGATCGCGATTTTTGCCTTTGAGGGCAAGCTCGCCATATCGAATCAAAATGACATCGTAGTTCATAGTTATCTCCTTTGGTCGTTTCGTTTTCCACTATTTTCTGCGATCTGGCGCAGCTTGCGGCTTGAGCAGCGAGCGCAAGCTACCTACACACGTTTGCAGCGCCGTCAAAAACTGGGCGATTTCCTCGCTCGTATTTTCCCGGCCCAGGCTGATGCGCAGCGAGGACAGCGCACAATCGCGATCAATCCCTGCTGCCGTAAGTACCCGGCTCGGCTCGTTCGCCTTGGAGGAGCAAGCCGACTTGGTGGAGACGAGGAAGCCTCGCTCTTCCAACGCGTGCAGCAGCACTTCCGCCTTCACGCCTGGCACAGACAGGTTCATGATATGCGGCGCTGCGCCCGCTTCCGGCGTATTGACGATGCAGCCCTCGATTCGCTGGATGCCTTCACGAAGCTGCTGGTGCAAGCCTTGCAGCCTGTTGACCTCGCCATGGCCGAGCTCTTCCAATATCCGAATCGCTTTGGCCAGGCCAGCAATCGCCGGAAGATTTTCCGTTCCCGAGCGAATCCCGCCCTCCTGACCGCCGCCCATTATCAGCGGATGTATAATCAGTCCTTCGCGCTTGTACAAAATGCCTACTCCCCGCGGACCGTAAAACTTGTGCGCCGAGACGCTCAACAGATCAATCCCGGAATCTTGCAGCCGCAGCGGCACTTTGCCGATCCCTTGCACCGCATCGACGTGAAACAGCACCTTCGGAAACTGCTTCAGCCACTGTCCGATTTCCGCAACAGGCTGAATCGTCCCCAGCTCGTTGTTGACGTGCATGACGGAAACGAGAATCGTATCAGGCCGGAGGGCACGCTTCACGTCTTCCAGCGACACGCGCCCTTCCCGGTCCACAGGCAGGTAGGTCACGGTGAACCCGAAGCTTTCGAGCTGTTTGCATACATCATAGACAGCCGGATGCTCCACCTGGGTCGTAATGATATGCTTCCCTCTGTTCTGATATTGAAAGGCAATGCCTTTGATTGCCGTATTGTTGCTTTCCGTGCCTCCGGAGGTAAAAAAGACCTCTCCCTCTTTGCAGCCGAGGTACTGCGCGGCAACCTTTCGTGCCTGCTTGAGCACGTTTTCCGCCTCTACCCCTTTTTGATGCAACGAGGACGGATTTCCGTAATAGCTCTCCATGGCCCGTCTCACGGTCTCAATCACCTCTGGATGAGGCCGGGTTGTCGCACTGTTGTCTAAGTAAATCACCAGTCCACACCTTCCCTGAGGGCGAGCTGCCCTAAGTCTACCCTTCATCATAACACGACTGTCCCCGAAGAACATACTGTCGAGTGTACTTCTCCTGTTATTTTCCCCCATTTTGCCTTGCAAACAGCCATCTCGCGCGAATCCGAGCGAGCGTTCACACACTTTTCACAACTAAAGCGCTTACATCCAAAATTAAGCTATTTACAACGCCACAGGCTTTCGTTAGAATTGTCAATAAATTTAGAAAAAAGAAAACCACAAGGAACAAGGAGAGAGCAGCGATGACAACACAGGCTATGCAGGAAAAAATCAGTAAGATGGAAGCAGAATTGAAAAGATTGCAGGCGGAACTGGCCAAAATCAACAAGACAACTCCTCAATTCGACCGCAATGACGTCGCATACCTAAATGAGGTGTACAACGGGTGACTTTTCGCTTAATTTGTTTTCAATAGCGTGGGTGCTGGCACGACTTTGTTGCCGCAACCGCGCTATTTTTATGTCCAAAAGCACTGTTGCGGCTTTGCGTTCGAGGCAAAAGGATGCAATTTTCGCGTCTGGTGGAAGTGCCGACCAATGGAGGATAGATTTACCGGATGAAAGCCGACCTGCCGGCTGCGTACAATCAAGATGAACCACTTCACACATCACGCTACGGCATCGAGGAGGCTTTCATGTTCAAAACAACACGCTGGAAACGTCTCGCCCTGCAGACTGCACTGGTTGCTGGCTTGCTCCCTGTCACATCGGCCTTTGCCCAAACGATTCAGGTTGCGCCCGGAGATACGCTCGGCAATATTGCCTACAAAAACCAGATTACCGTCGAGCAGCTCAAGCTGGCGAATCAATTGACGTCAGACATGATTCTGGTTGGACAAAAGTTGTACATACCTCCCCGCTCTACCGTCTATACGGTGAAACGCGGCGACGTCCTGTGGAAGATCGCTGCCAATCACGGCGTAAGCATTCAAACAATTGTGAATACAAACAACCTCCAAACAACCGAAATTCTCATCGGGCAAAAGCTGCTGATCCCGACGCAGGAGCCGGCAGCGGAAACGCCCCAGCCAAAGCCAAAGGCTGAACAGGACAAGCCTTGGGTCGAGAATACTCGCTATCAGGTCGTCAAGGGAGATACGCCCTGGACGATCTCCATTGCCCACGGCATCCCTTTTACCGAGTTTTTGCAAGTAAACAAACTGTCTGAGTCGGACTATTTGCAAATCGGCCAGGTCGTCACCATTCCGGTGCACCACATCCCGAAAACAGCGACGGCTGGCGCCAAATACGGTGAGTATCTCGACTGGTTCGAAGCAGCCCAGTACTTGTTCCCGATCAACGCGACCGCAAAAGTGACCGATTTTGCCACCGGAAAAAGCTTCATGGTCAAACGGACAATCGGCGCTTCCCACTCGGATACGGAGCCGCTGACCGCTGCTGACAGCGCTGCAATCAAAAGCATTTGGGGAGGAAGCTTTTCCTGGAGCATCCGTCCCGTCATCGTCGAAGTAGATGGCAGACGCCTCGCCGCTTCGATGTCGTCCATGCCGCACAGCATCGAGTACATTGCCGACAACGATTTTGACGGGCATTTCGATATTCACTTCCCTGGCAGCTTGCGCCACAAAGACAACCTGATCGACCCAGACCATCAGGCCGCCATCCGCATTGCGGCAGGAAAATAGCAACTGCCATCAGAAAAGCCGTTCCGGCTGAAACGACCGGAACGGCTTTTTTACGTGCCAAAGTCAAAAGGTTAGAAACAGCAGTCGCGCCCGCTTGCTTTCCCTGCGTTTGGCATCGTACAGCTTCAGATAAAGCAATAAAACTTGTCTCATCGCAAACTTTTGCCCAAGGGGACAGACGTTTATTTATACGGGATCGGCCCTACATACTTTCCTTCGAACACTTCGGTAGCGGGCCCGGTCATGTAGACGCGGTTGTCTTCTTCCCGCCAATCGATAAAAAGGTCGCCTCCGGCCAGATGCACCGTGACCTTTCTGTCGACTTTGCCCGCGAGCGTTGCCGCGACTGCCGCTGCACAAGCGCCCGTGCCGCATGCGAGCGTCACACCCGATCCACGCTCCCAGACGCGGAACAAAATTTCTTCCCGATTCAATATTTGGATAAATTCGACGTTAGTGCGCTCCGGGAACCATTCGTGAAACTCGATCTGCGGCCCGTATTTGCGCACGTCCTCGTCCCGGACTTCGTCGACGAAAATGATCGCGTGCGGGTTGCCCATGGAAACAGCCGTCATCGTAAACACGGTGCCGTCCACTTCCAGCACTTCCTCGCGCGCCTGCTCCTCCGGGATGCCTGTCATCGGAATCGCCGCCCGCTCAAAGCGCGGTTCGCCCATGTCGATCGTCACCTGCTCGACTTTTCCGTCTTCACCAAGCGAGACAACCGGCTTCATGATCCCGCCGAGCGTCTCGACGGTAAACGTCTTCTGCTGCGTCAAGCCGTGGTCGTAGACGTACTTGCTCACGCAGCGCAAGCCGTTGCCACAGTTTTTCGCCTCGCTTCCGTCGTTGTTGAAGACACGCATGCGAAAATCAGCCCGCTCCGACGGCAGAATCAGAATCAGCCCATCCCCGCCGATGCCGAAGTTGCGGTCGCTGACCCGTCTTGCCAGTTCGGGAAGATCCACCCCCGCCAACGTTTCTTCAAAACAGTTGACGTACACATAGTCGTTGCCCAAGCCATGCAATTTGGTAAATTTCATCTGCCACTCCCCGTTTTCTCTGTAATTTCTGACTCGCTCTCTATATGGACTTATCTTAACACAACACCTCCATATTTGGGGAAGTGGTATACTTACCAGTAGCGATTGAGCAATCCCGACAGAAGAGGTGACAACGATCCAGATGAAGAACGCACCATTACGCTATGCGCTGGGCACTCAAAACGAAGCAAAGCGTCTGGCGGTACAAAAGGCGACGGGAGCAGACCCGATCTGCCTGTCCGTCCCTTCCGGTGTGTCTGCCCAGCCGATGAGCGAGAAAGAGACGATTGCCGGAGCCATCAACCGGGCAAAAGCGGCCTTGGCCTCCGCTTGCGAGGCGCACATCGGGCTTGGGCTGGAGGGCGGCCTGATGTACGATCAGGAATTTACCCAGCAATGGTATTTGATTTCTGTCTGCGCGGCCTGGAACGGAAGCGAGCTGTATTTGGGAAAAGGACTGGCTTTTCCGATCCCTAAGCAGGCAGCCGAACGCATTTTGGCAGAAGGAATTGAACTGAATGTCATCATCGACGAATGGGGCCAGACTACCGGGAGCAATCACCGCGGCGGGGCGTATGCCCTTTTGACTGGCGGCCGCGTCAACCGGGCGGACGTTTTCTGTGAGGCAGTCATTGCGGCGACAACTCCGTTTTTGTCCCGTCTGTACACGAACTGAGCGAGCAAATGCAAAAACCTCCCCGGGCCGTTTTGTGCCCAGAGAGGTTTTTTGCGGTCTGATGCGGCTTAGCGGGCCGTGTAGTACGGGTAAATGACGAGCGCTCCCAAAATGGAGATCGCCCCCACGATCATCGCCCAAGCTCCCAGCGTTCGCGAGTCCCGGCGATACGCCAAATAGCCAAGCACCATCCCGATTGGGGCCACGAGGTACGGCATGAGGAACAGGGACAGGATCGATAGCCCCAGTCCTGTCATGCCGATCCCGCTGGCTCCGCTTTCCCGACTGTCCTCGTCATCGTTGACCTCACGCACAGAACGGCGCGCAGGGATCGGTTCGGCGATTTCCGCTGCGGCCTCGATATCGTCGTCTCGTACAGAAGCGACCGGCGCGCGGTCCTCCCGTGTCAGAACGACTCCATCCAGGCGCTCCGAAAAATCGTTTTCCACCCTGTCGTTGTCCACTCGGTCGTCCAGCTCGCCTGAATAGCGCTCTGTCAAAGAGTGTGGGTCGTAGTGAATCCTTCGCCTGGAGCGTCCTTCGTGTTCGTCGAAGGCAGCCTGGGTCCAGGTCTCCACCGCAAACTCCCTGTCGTGCTGATCTACTGTCTCGGAAAAGCCGGTATCTTCCTTCCGCTTCGCATTCATGCGTTCACGTCGATCCAACATACCATGCTCAGCCCCTTTTTTGGTAAAGGATTTGTTACTGAAGGAAGTAGCCTTATTGTCTGCCCGCGGTGTACAATTTAAACTGGAGGCGAGAGGATGAAACCAGAGAAAATCCTAACCATTGGCATTGATATTGACGGTACGGTGACGTCACCCAGCAGCATTGTGCCATTGATGAACGAGAGCTTTGGAAGAGATTTACGATATGAAGACTGTTACGAGTACAATTTGGCCAACGTATATCAGATTACAGACGCGGAATTTGAAGAGTGGCTCGACCAGAACGGCGAGCGACTGTACGACGAGGCACCTGTGCACGGGATTGCCGATCAGGTGTTGCGCAAGTGGTATCCTGCGCACAAGCTGATCTACATCAGCGCCAGGGAAGCGCGTCATCACGACGTGACGCTGAACTGGTTTGCCCGTTACCAAATCCCTTACCATGAAGTCGATTTGGTCGGCTCCCACGACAAGCTGGCGGCCGCACAAAGATGGGGCGTGGACCTGTTTTTGGAGGATCGGCTGGAAAATGCCTTGCAGTTGTCCGAAGCTTTGCAGATTCCCGTCTTTTTATTCGATACGCCGTACAATCAAGCCCGGCTCCCCGAGCTGGTGCACCGCGTGACCTCCTGGGAAGAAGTCGACAGGAAGGTCAAAGAGCTTGCGTTTGGACAAGCCCGTGTGTAACCTCTGCCCTGATTGCGCCCACGCAAAAAGACGTATCTCCATGGCGGGATACGTCTTTTTGAGCGCCAAGACGCACGAAGAAACCCTGCAAGTGTCTGCGGCAAATGTCCGCGCGCAGTCACGCTTCGGGTCGGTTAGCCTCATTCGAAGGCTTTCCTTTACTTCTTCTCAGACTTTTTCGGCTTGAACGTCAGACAACAGGTCTCGGACGACTTCGTCGCATGATCCTTATGGCCTGTGTTTTGCCCGTACTCGCCAGCAAACTCTTCCTTCGTGTTTGCGTTGGCATGTGCGTCGATTTCCACCATGATTTCGTCGGCGCTGCAAAGATTGCCTTGCGCCCAGTACTCACAGTTTGCTACGCTGCATCTTACTTCTGGCATATGCTTTCACCTCCTAGACGCTATCCTTCACCATTCGTCTAGAGGTTATACTTGTGAAACATAAACAGCTACAGAAAAGAGGATGGTCCCATGAGCTCTCCCCGTGTGGTCGTCATTACCGGGGCTTCCGGCGGTCTCGGGCAGGCATTGACGCGACTGCATCTGGAAAAAGGCGACCTCGTCATCGCCGCAACGCGCAAGCCCGTCAACCACGAGTCCCTGACTACTCCGGTCCCTGATTCCAACCGCTTTTTTTCCTATACTGTCAATGTCGGAAACAACGAAGACGTCCGCCGCTTTGCCGCCTGGGTACACGTCCGCTTCGGCAGGTGCGACATCCTGTACAACAATGCGGGCATTGCCGTGTTCGAGCCGCTCATCGGCATGGACATTGACGAGCTGGAGGAAACGTTGCGCACAAACATTGCCGGCGTGATGTACACCACGCGCGCCTTTTTGCCGCTGATGCTCGACTGTGGCTCGGGACACATCGTGAACGTCGCCTCGCTCGCCGGACAAGTCGCGACCGCCAAGGCATCCGTCTACGCCGCGAGCAAAGCGGCGGTGATCCGCTTCAGCGAAGGCTTGCAGCACGAGCTTGCCGGAAGCGGCGTTCGCGTCACCTGCGCCATGCCCGGGCCGATCGACACTCCTTTTTTGGAAAAGGCAGACAGGACCGGGGCTTATCGCAGCAAGGTCGCCCGTTATTTGCTCTCCGCAGACGAAACGGCCCGCCACATTTACAAAGCCGTACAAGCCAACCGCTCCGAAGTGGCGATGCCCTATCGCCTGAAAATGCTGTCGGTGCTCTATGCGCTTTTGCCGCAGCGCATCAAACAGCTAGTCGCCCCGCTCCTCAACCGCAAGTGACGGACTCTCCAGGTCCCTCAATACTCCGAAGGCCAAAAGCCCGCAGGCGATACAGACAGCGGCCCCGGCTCCGAACAGTCCCTGCACGCCAAGTGTAGGGATCAGCACCCCCGAGACTGCCGCGCCAGCCGGCATGCCTGTGCCTGTAATCGTCCGGATGCTCGTCATAACCCTGCCCAGCAAAGCATCCGGTACTTGTCTTTGCAGGTAGCTTCGGTACATGATGTTATACGGCGAATAGCTGAAGCCCGCCAAAGCCATCGCGATCATCGCCACCTCCAGCCGCGAAAAGAACGCGAGCGGCATGGTTGTAATTCCCCACAAAACGATAATGCCCGCCAACGTCACGCCCAACGGTATCCGCCAGGAAATCGTCGAGAAAAACAAAGACCCGAGCAGCGCCCCGATCGCAAGCGACGACCAGAGCATCCCCAGCGCCACCGAGCCGCCCGCCAAATTCTGGTTGGCATACAGCGGCAGCGCGACCTCAATCGGCCCGTAAGACATATTGAACAAAAAGGTGAACAGCACGAGCGCCACCATTTGCTTTTTCCCGAACAAATAGCGGTATCCCGTCTTCATGTCCGCGAAAAGCGAGCGCAAAAACAAGCCGATCTGCGCGGGTTGCGCCGCCGATTCCGGATTGGCGCTTTTCGTCATTTCTTTTGGCAAGCGGGAAAAACAGAGTGCGCAGACAAAGAAGCTGGCCGCATCAATCAACAGCACGTACGCTTCGCCAATCAGCCCGATCAATACCCCGGCCAGCGCCGGACCGAACATGTAAATGATCTGCCACTGGCTTTCCATGACGCCGTTCGCCTTGACCAGATGTCTTTTGTCGGCCAAAAGCCTCGGCAAAAGCGTCTGGGCGCCTGCCGTACTGAGCGGAGAGAGCGTACCCGCAATGACAATCAACACGTAAATCACAAAAAGCGGAACATGGTCGACCAGAAGCAAAGCTACCAGCGCGATATAAATCAGGCCGCGCGCTACATTGTCCACCATAATCAGCTTTCGGCGATCGAACCGGTCCAAGAGCACTCCCGCCACCAGTCCCGCAAACACAGCAGGCAACATGTACGCGAGCACGACGCCCCCCATCGCGGCGGGCGAGCCCGTTTTTTTCATGACAAACCAGGTAAGTCCCATCCAGCCAAACTGATCGCCCAATCCCGACAAGAACATGCCGAGCCAATACCAGCGAAACGCATGCTGCCTCCATAGCTCTTTCATCCCTGCATCTTCCTTTTTTCGTCTTTTTCCATCATTGTACAGACGATTTTATACTTTTTCAACAATTATATTTATTAAATAAAAAAGTGAACGGAAGTAACACAAAAAGACCTTTGCCATCGCAGCAAAGGTACGGGCATTTTACGAGACGACTATTCTTCCTGTCCCAGCTTCTGCAACTGCCTGCGGCTCCACAGCCAGACACCGCCTGCTGCTACGCCGAACATGCCGAGCCAGACCGAGACAGACGCGCTGCCCGCTTGCTCTGCGGCAAAGCCGAGCACGAGACAGCTTGCGGAAAAGCTCCCCATCGTCGCCATCTCCCGGATCGAAAAGACTCGCGCCAAATAGGCCGGGTCCGCCAGTTTTTGCAGCTTGGTTACGGACAAAATCGAAGAACCAAACGACGCGAAGGAACAAAACAGAATCGCTACCGCAAGACCGAGCAGCGGCTTGATATGAAATACCGCTACAATCGACAGCCCCATGGCAATCAGCGCCCATCCCTGGAACCGTGCAATTCCCCGTTCGCTCAGGCGCTCCGCCAGCCTGCCCGCTGCCAAACCCGCCAGCACGCCTCCAAGCCCGAGCGGAATGTCAAGCAGGCCGACGACGGCAATAAAGGTAAACTCGTTCCCGATGATATGAACAATATGAGCCGCATACAGACGGCGAAAGACCGGGTGTTGAAGCAAGGTCATGATCGCGCATCCTTTCCCCGTTAAGGTAAGTCGAGACTTTCAAAAGCTTACCCAGTCAACTTTCTCACATTGTAGCACTTGCCTGAAAATATCGGCAAATTGTTCTTGTCAGCGCCCTCCGTTGTAAGCTATCATACGTTCAAATAAAATTGAACGTTTCAAAATAACAACACGTTCACTTTTCCCGAAATGGAGCTGACACGATATGAAACGGTTTCTGGTCATCGAAACATTGGATCAACTGAAGGCGATTAGCGACTCGTTGCGAATGGCCATCATCACGTTGCTCGTCAAGGAAGCGTACACGGGAAAGCAGCTCGCTACCCTGCTCTCCCTCTCTGCCTCCAAAGTCCATTACCATCTCAAGGAGTTGGAGAACCACGGCTTTATCAAAGTCGTCCGCACAGAAGAAAAAAACGGGATTGTGCAAAAATTTTTCCGCGCGGTCGCCTACGACTTCAAAGTGAGCGAGGAGCTGCTCCCGTCGCTTCGCGAAAACAGCATGCTGCTGCAGGAAGCGATGGTCAACCATCTGCGCACGAGCATTACCCGCCTGTACAACGCCCCTGACGAATCGTTCATGCAATTCGTGGACGAAAGCAAGCGCGCCCCGGCGGTTGCCTTCAATGCCGAGGTAAAAGCTCCGCGGGAGGAACTCCACGCCTGGCTGAAAAAATACCACGCCCTCATCAACGAGCTGGGGGAAATGGAAGAACGCCATCTCGCGCGGATCGCTGCCGGAGAAGTAGAAGACAGCGAAGAAAACTTCTACCTCGTATCCGTCGGCTTCATGACCAACGAACGCTATTACGTGGCCGACGATGAATCTTTGCCGGAAAATTACGAACATCTGCCTAGCGATCACAAACATGTGACCAACAAAATTGTCGTCAAAAAGAAAAAGGAGGCGACCAGCGATGGCAATGGCGACCTCGACAACAACTAGCGCCTTGTGGAAAAATCGCTCGTTTCTATCGCTCTGGAGCGGCACGATTCTGTCCGCCGTGGCCGACGGCGCGTTCTTTTTGCTGCTGTCGTGGTTTATCGTCGACCGGACCGGGTCGGAAGCGATGCTCGGAACCGCCCTCATCTGCATGTCGATTCCCCGCCTGCTGTTCATGCTCGCCGGAGGTGTCGCCGCCGACCGCTGGAATCGGAAATGGATCATGCTCGGCTCTATTCTCGCGCGCAGTCTCATTTTGCTCGGCTTCAGCCTTGCTTTGCAAAACGAGCCCGGTACGTGGCTGTACGTGTTCATCTACGGGATCGCCGCCTTGTTCGGGACGGTCGACGCTTTTTTCTGGCCGGCGCGCAGTTCGATTTTGCCCTCGCTGGTGTCGCGCGAGCAGCTCGCTTTCGCCAACAGCCTGATGGAAATTTCCCAGCAGATCAGCATGGTCGGCGGGCCTGTCGTCTCCGCTGTGCTGATTCGCACGGGCGATTACCCGCTCATGTTTCTCATTTTGGCGGTGGCCTTTTTCGTTGGGGCGATCTTTTTGTACGCTTTGCGCCTGGCTCCAGCGCAAACCGCATCGCCTGCCCCGCAGCAGGACGCTCCGGCTTCCGGCAAAAGCTCTTACTTCCAGGACATTTGGAGCGGCATCCGCTTTACGTACAGCATCCCGATCTTGACGATGATTTTGACGACCTCGCTCGTCATCAACATGATGTTTTCCGGGCCGATCAACATGGCCATTCCGCTCCACGTCAAAGACCTGGGCTGGGACGGAAGCGCCTACAGCTCCCTTAGCACCGCGCTTGGAGTCGGCACGATTGCCGGGGGAATTTTGACCGGGCTGTGCAAAGGTTTCCGGGGAAAATTCATGCTGCTCCCGCTGTTTCTCGGCGTCATGGGCATCGGGATGAGCTCGCTCTTTTTCATGCAGCAGTTGCTGTTTGGCCTGATCGGCATGTTTCTCATCGGAATGATGCTCAGCATGACGAACATTCCGCTGATTACGTACATCCAGACCATCGTTCCTTCGACGATGCTCGGCCGGGTCATGTCGCTGCTCGCGCTGATGTCGATCGGCTTTGGCCCTGTCAGCTACGCGCTTTGCTCGTTTCTTTTGGCTA
This sequence comes from Brevibacillus sp. YAE8, assembly GCF_057543335.1. Lineage (NCBI taxonomy): Bacteria > Bacillati > Bacillota > Bacilli > Caryophanales > Paenibacillaceae > Brevibacillus > Brevibacillus sp. YAE8. The sequence goes on along the minus strand of NZ_BAAIYG010000027.1, from coordinate 57,670 downwards.
CGAAGGCGGCCACATCCGGCGTCCTCTTGCTCGCAGGCGGCATCATTTTCACCTGCTCCGGGCTGAGCCTGCTCTTGTTCCGCACCTTCCGCAACATCGAGCAGCATCCGGACTGGCGGCGCTCTGCGGCTGGCGAGACGACTCTCAACAGCTCCGTGTCTTCCACATCGGCAGCTCCATAACGCATGCGGTTGCGTCCCCGATTCAGAAAACTTGGCCGCGCCAAGCCATGGACGCCGCCAAAAAACGCGCCCCTCACAAGCGAGTGCCATGCTTGCAGGTGCGCGTTTCTTCCATTATACTTTTTGCTCTGTTCCTACCAGTATCTTCGGCAACTGCCGGAAGCCGAAGCCCATCCGGCTGATCGTCCCTGCCTCGTCGCGGTAGAAGTGGATGTACGAATCTGTCTCTCCCCGCTTCCAGACGAAGCCGTCTTCCCCTACAGGACGCAGCGGGACTGTAGCGCCCATCGCCTTCAGCACGAGCGCGTTTTCTTCGATGGCAACGGTGACATTGGCGCCTTCCGAGGAACGGTATTCTCCGGCGTAAGCCGCAAATCGCTCAGGCGGCAGCTCGTAGTCCGCATACGGGAACGGAGGGGTCGCCGCAGGCTTTCCATTTTTTGCATTCAACAAGCCGTGCATCAGATCGGTCACGGGGGCACCGTCCACATTCATGAGAATCGCCCCGGTCAGGTTGCGTTCGGGAATGGCGAAAATTTGCGCGCTGACCCCTTTGATCGCTCCGCCGTGCTCGACGAGCGTCCCTCCGTGGCAATCCGTGCCGATCATCAGCCCGTAGCCGTAGCCTTGGAAGGGGCTGAGCGGGGCGTGGGGCGTCGTCATCGCCTTGACACTGGCCTCGGAAAGCAGCCGCTTGTCGCCCACCAGTCCCCCTGTGCGGAACAGCTCCGTATAGCGCAGCAAATCGCGTATCGTCGACTTCAAAAAGCCTGCCGAGCGCATCGCCGGAGCGTCCCACCACGAAGGCGAGCGATACACGTCTCCGCCGTCTTCCGGGCTTTTGCGGGTGAACAGCGTCGCGACCTGCGCATCGGCTGGCAGCTCCTCGATCAAAAAGGCGCTGTGCGTCATGCCAGCAGGCGCCAGGATGTTCTCGTGGACAAACTGCTCGTACGTGCTGCCGCTCACCCGCTCGATAATGACCCCGAGCAAGGCGTAGCTGTCGTTTGAGTAGCTGAACTGCTCGCCCGGCGCGCCGAGCAGTTCGTAGTCGAGCTTTGCCAAATAAGCGAGCATCTCTTCTTTTGTCTCGATAGCTTCGGCTTTTTCTACATCCCATTGCAAGCCGGAGCTGAAGCCGCGGTCGGCTGCTTCTTCCGCCATGCTGTTTTTCATCGCGCCGACGAGTGTATCCAACGGAGGGAAACCTGCGGTGTGGGTCATCAGATGATGGATGGTCATCTCGCGGGTAAAAGCTTCATTCGGCGTGCGCAACTCGGGAATATAGGTGCGCACCGGGTCGTGGACATTCAGCTTGCCTGCTTCCTGGAGCTGCATGATCGACACGCACGTAAACGATTTGGTCACCGAGCCAATGCCGAACACCGTATCTGCGGTCAGCTCCTGCGCGTCCGCCGTATCGTCGGCAAGCCCGAAGCCGTGGAAATATTCGAGCTGTCCCTGTTCCGCCAGTCCGACTGCCGCCCCTGTGATTTTCGCCTTGGAAAGCAGGTTTTGCGCATACTCTTCAAACGATTCAACCCACACCGCCATCGTTCTTCTCCCCTTTTTCCCTTTCTTTTAGAAAAATCGTGAAGCGCGGCTGTTACGGCCGGAAATTCGCCGAGCGGAGCACGTAGTTGCCAATCGCCCGCGCATTCAGCGCGTAGCCGATTCCCGGACCATCCGGCACGGCCAACTGCCCTGGAGCGATCAGCTCGACACCGCCCTCCACGATGTCTTCCTCCCAATAACGGCTGGAGGCCGCTGTATCGCCCGGAATCGTGAAGTTTGGCAGGCTGGTAATGGCGATATTGTGCGCGCGGCCGACCCCTGATTCGATCATGCCCCCGCACCAGACCGGAATGTCATGCGCCTGGCAAAAATCGTGAATCCGCTTGGACTCAGTCAAACCGCCGACGCGGCCGACTTTGATATTGATGATGCCGCAACTGCCCAGCTCGATCGCTTTTCTGGCCTCCTCCACGCTGTGAATGCTCTCGTCGAGGCAAATCGGCGTGGAAAGCTCGCGCTGCAGCTTCGCATGGTCGATGATGTCGTCATGGGCCAGCGGCTGCTCGATCATCATCAGCCCGTATTGATCCAGCTCCTTCATCACGTCGATATGCTCCATCGTGTAGGCGGAGTTCGCGTCGGCCATCAGCGGCACATCGTCGCCAAACTGCTTGCGGATTGCGCGAATCAGCTCCACGTCAAACCCCGGTTTGATCTTCACCTTGATTTTTTTGTAGCCTTCCGCGAGGTGACGCTCCACTTTTGCCAGCACCTGATCGACTGTCGGTTCAATCCCGATGCTGATGCCGACGTCGATTACCGATTTGTTTCCCCCAAGCGCCCTGGCAAGCGACACCCCTTTTTGCTTGCTGTACAAATCCCAAATGGCCCCTTCCAACGCCGCCTTCGCCATGTTGTTGCGGCGGACGGGAGCAAACAGCCGATCCACGTCCTCCGGCGTCTCGATTGGACTGGCAAACAGCTTCGGAATGAGAAAACGCTCCATCATGTGCCAAACAGTTTCGGTCGTTTCTTCATTATAATAAGGGTCCGGCATCGCCACGCTCTCGGCGTAGCCGACTTCCCCTTCTCCGTAGACGCTAACCAGAATCAGCTCCTTGACCACCGTGTAGCCAAAGCTTGTTTCAAAACGGAAGCGAAGTGGTATGTGCAGTTGCTGCAGCTCAATGCGCTCGATTTTCAATGATCTTCATCCCTTCTGTTTCATATAGATGGCATGCGACAAAATGGCGGGGCTGGATCTGGCTGGGAACGGGACGAACCGTGCGGCAAATCTCCGTGCTGTGCGGACAGCGCGTATGAAAGGAGCAGCCTGCTGGCACCCGCGAAGGACTGGGAACGTCGCCGCCAAGCACGATCCTTTCCTTTCGGCGAAAAGGATTGGCTTTTGGCACGGCAGACATCAGCGCCTGTGTATATGGATGCAGCGGCCCCGTAAACAAATCTTTTTTGTCCGCGATTTCCACGATGCGCCCGAGGTACATGACGGCGATTCTGTCGCTAATATGGCGAACGACGCCTAGATCGTGGGAAATAAACAGGTAGCTCAGTCCGAGTTGCTCCTGCAAATCTTGCAGCAGGTTGACAATCTGCGCCTGAATGGAGACATCCAGGGCAGAAACCGGCTCGTCTGCCACAACCAGCGCTGGCTGAACCGCCAAAGCGCGCGCAATCCCGATCCGCTGTCGCTGACCGCCGCTGAACTCGTGCGGATACCGGGCCGCGAACTGCGGATTCAGCCCGACCAGTTGCAACAGCTCCTGCACCTGCTCCCGCCGATTGGCGGACGACAGCTTCGGCTCTCTCACGCTCAGCGCTTCCTCCAAAGCTCCCTGCACCGTCATCCGCGGATTGAGCGAGGCGTACGGGTCCTGAAAGACAATTTGCATTTTTTTGCGAATAGAGCGAAAACGACGCTCCGGCATCGCCGTTATTTCTTGACCTTCAAAGTGAATCGTCCCGCCTGTCGGCTCGATCAGGCGCATGATGCTTCGCCCCGTGGTCGATTTGCCGCAGCCGCTTTCTCCGACAAGCCCCAGCGTCTCCCCTTTTTTAAGCTGAAAGGAAACTCCATCGACTGCCTTGATGACTTCGCCACTCTTGCCGAGCAGTCCTTTCTTCACGGGAAAATACGTCTTCAGATCGTTTACGGATAACAGAATCTCGCTCATACCGCCATCTCCTCTTTCGCGTACAGCCAGCAGCGTACGGCTTGTGTGCCTTGGCCGGAGAGCGGCGGCTTTTCCAGGTAGCAGCGTTCCATCGCCAGCGGACAGCGAAAGCGAAAGGCACAGCCCTCTGTCACTTCGCCGAGCAACGGGACGCTGCCTTCGATCGGGGCCAGTCGTTTTTTCTCTTCCTCATCCAGGTCGGGGATGCAGCGCAGCAGCCCGGCCGTGTATGGGTGCAACGGCTGCGTAAACAGGCTGGCGACATCTGCCTCCTCCACGATCTCCCCGTAGTACATGACCAGCACCCGATTCGCCATTTCCGCGACGACTCCAAGGTCGTGCGTAATCAGCAAGAGCGAGGTGTTGGCCTTTTCCTTCAAATCGTTCATCAGCTCCAGTATTTGCGCCTGAATCGTCACGTCCAGCGCCGTCGTCGGCTCGTCGGCGATCAGCAAATGCGGGTTGCAGGCCATCGCCATCGCGATCATGACCCGCTGCTTCATCCCTCCCGACAACTGGTGCGGATATTCGCGCATGATTTCCTCGGCGCGCGGAACCCCGACCTTTTTCAGCATGGCAATGGCCTGTTCCCGCCGTTCTTTTTTGGACAAATCGGTATGCAGGCGGTAAACCTCCTCTAGTTGCTTGCCGATGGTGTGCACCGGATTTAAGGAGGTCATCGGCTCCTGAAAAATCATCGCGATCTCTTTGCCGCGAATCTCGCGCATCTCCTTTGGCCCCAGCTTGCCAAGCTCCCTGCCTTGAAAGCGGATGCTGCCCTCCATCTGCGTGGAGGAACGGGACAACAACCCCATGATCGCAAGCGAGGTCACGCTTTTGCCGCAACCGGACTCTCCTACCAAGGCGACCGTCTCGCCTTTTTTGAGCTGAAAAGAAATGCCTTGCAACGCGGGCAGCACGCCATTTTCCGTCCTGAACTTCACCCGCAGGTCATTGACCGCAAGCAACGCGTCTTTCATTTTCCATCCTCCCTTACCTCGTTTTCGGGTCCAGGGCGTCACGCAAGCCATCGCCAAGCAAGTTGAAGCCAAGGACCACCAGCATGATCGCCATGCCAGGGAAAATGGACATCCACCAGGCCTGACTCAAAAACGACTTGCCGACAAAAACCATCGCCCCCCATTCCGGCATCGGCGGTTGGGCACCGAGCCCGAGAAAGCTCAGGGCGGCAGCGGCCAAAATGCTGACGCCAAACTGAATCGTCGACAGCACGATGATCGGCGACAGGATGTTCGGCAAAATGTGCTTCAAAAGAATTTGCCAGTCGCGAATCCCCAGGGCGCGGACGGCCTCGATGTACTCCTTTTCCCGGATGGACAGGACGGCAGAGCGCACGACCCGCACGTACGACGGAATGACCGCAATCACGACGGCAATCATCGCATTGGTTAACCCCGGCCCGAGCACGGCAATTACCGCGATCGCCAACAGCAGGGCGGGAAGCGACATGAGAATGTCCATCCCTTGCATGATGAACAGGTCGAGCTTGCGGTAGTAACCGGCGATAATGCCGAGCGTGACGCCAATTGCCGTAGAGAGCACGACCGTAATCAGCCCCATCAAAAGCGAGATCCGCCCGCCGTGCAAGAGCCGGGAAAAAATGTCGCGGCCAAAATCATCCGTCCCCAACAAATGCGTAAGGCTGGGCGCAGCCAGGCGTTGCTCAAAGTTCATCTGCTCGACGGAGTGCGGCGCAATGACCGGCGCAAACAAAGAGGCCAGCGTAAAAATGAGCAGGATGATCGCTCCGGCCATGGCGGTTTTGTTGCGCCGCAATCGTTTTCCGATCACCGACCAGTAAGAGGATGTGTGATGGCTGTTGTTCACGGTTATCCTGCTCCTTTCCTTAGTCGAAGTGGATGCGCGGATCAATCCGGCTGTAGATGAGGTCCACAATCAAGTTGGTCAGGGCAAAAATCAGCGCCATGAAAAACACCATCCCCTGCACCGTCGGCATGTCCCGCTTGCTGATCGCCTCGATGGCCAGACTGCCGATGCCTTGCAAAGAAAACACCGTTTCGACCACTACCGCTCCAGCCATGAGCGAGCCGAATTGCAGGCCGATCATCGTCACAACCGGGATGATCGCGTTGGGCAAGCCGTGGCTGAACACGAGAGAAACGAGAGACGCTCCTTTTGCCTCCGCCGTCCGCATGTAGTCTTGCTTGATGACTTCGAGCATGCTGGCGCGCGTCATCCGGGCGATCATGCCCGCTTCGGCCATCCCCAGCGTGATCGCGGGCAAGAGCAAGGAATGAATGCCCTCGTAGCCGGAGATCGGGAACAAGGCGAGCTTGTAAGCGAAAATCCAGATCAAAAACAGCGCGATCCAAAAGCCCGGCGCGGAAATGCCGACCAAGGAGGTCAGGACGACCAACCTGTCGACAAACGTGTTTTGTTTGACGGCGGCAATCGTCCCGAGCAAAATGCCGAAGATCGCGGCAATGACGACACTGAGCACAGCGAGCTGCATCGTGATCGGGAAGCGCGCGACAATTTGCTCCCACACGCTCTCCCCGGTAAAGAGCGAGGTTCCGAGATCGCCCGTCAACAGTCTCCCCAAAAAGCTCGCGTACTGCTGCCAAAGCGGCTGATCCAGCCCGAGCGAAGCGCGCATCTGGCTGATCGCTTCCGGCGTGGCAAACTGTCCCAATATTTGCGTTGCGGGGTCGCCGGGGATCAGATGGACCATGAGAAAAATCAGGACAGAGACGCCAAGCAGCGTGCCCAGCAGAGAAAGCAGCCTTTTTGCGACATAGCGGCGGCGCATGTCTTCACCCCTGCTTTTTGCCTATTTGTCGAGCGTGACATCATTCAAAATGAAATATTGCGTGTACGGATTAAGCGAAAAGCCTTTAATGCCCCGCGTCGCCGTCACCAGCTCGTTCACCCAGAGCGGCACCCATGGCGACTCGTTCAGCAAAATTTCCTGCGCTTGTTCGTAAATGCGGATTCGCTCCTCTTCGCTTGCCGCTTCCCGGCCTTTGTTGAGCAACTCGTCCAGCTCCGGCTTCGTGAAGTGCATGCGGCTTGTGGCATTGCTCTTTTCAAAGATGAGGTAGAGGATGTCGGCATCGAACCAGCCGTAGTACATCAAAGCCATGTCGTACGACTTTTTGCTGATGCGGTCTTTGATCGTCGTCATTTCCTGCACGGTAATTTTCAGGTCGATGCCCGCTTCCCGCAACTGGCTCTGGAGAATTTGCGCGGCGCGCGAAAACGCTGGCTCCTGCGACACGAGCAGCTCCACAGACAACGGCTTGCCATCCTTGTCGACGATGCCGTCGTTGTTGCTGTCCGTCCATCCGGCGTCGGCAAGCAGTTGCTTGGACTGTCCGAGATCGCGGGTGTACATTTGCTTGGCCTTGTTCTCAATCGCCTCGCTGTAGCCGAAAATCGTCGGTGCCAACGGGCCGTAAATCGGCTTGCCGAAGCCATTCAACGCCACGGCAACGAGCGGGTCGCGGTCGACGGAGAGCGCTACGGCTTTGCGCAGGCGCACGTCGCCAAACAGCGGATGCTGGTTGTTGAACGCGATGTACTTGATGCCGATGTCCATCATTTTCTGAATCTCGACGTCAGGCAGTGCTTGCAGCTCGGCGACAGCGTTTGCCGGAACGTCGTGCAGCACGTGGATCGTCCCTTTTTTAAATTCCATCAGGCGGGTATCGTCGTCTTTCAAAAAGCGGAACAACACGTTGTCTACGTGCAACGGCCCTTTGTTTGTCGCGTACTCCGGCCCCCAGTTGAAATCCGGATTTTTCTTGTACAAAAGCGAGGCGCCGCGTTCGCGCTTTTCGAACTGGATCGCTCCTGTGCCCGATGGTTTGTCGCCAAAGCCGTCGCCAAGCTCTTTTGCCGTCTTGGCGTCGATCGGAGACACCAGCCCGCTAATGACGACGTTGATAAACGGGGCGAACGGCTTGGAGAAATGAATTTTCAGCGTCTGCTCGTCCGCTGCCTCCACTTTTTCGATCGGTCCCGCAATTCCTTTGACCGGGGAGATTTCCAGCATCCGGTCGAACGATTCCTTCACAGCCGCCGCTGTCACAGGCTCGCCGGAGTGAAAGCGCGTATTTTTGCGCAAAGTAAACGTCCACGTCTTGCCGTCCTGCGAGATTTCGTACTTTTCCGCGAGGCGCGGGACGATTTTCCCTGTTGTATCGCGGGTCAGAAGCGGTTCGTACAAAAGGCCGTTCTCATTGCCCAACCAGCTTGTCTTGTGCAGATCGAGCGTATCCGGTTCAATCAGCGAGGAGATGACGAGCGTGTTATTGCTCTTGCTCGTCCCATCGCCATCTGGCTGAGTCGTCTGGGTTGCCGTCTGCGCGGAGCAGCCTGCGATCATTGCTGTTGCCAGCAAGACGCCAAGCGGCCCGTTTTTCCACCAGCTTTTTTTCATGCCTTCATCCCCTTTTTTCTCTCACCGTCACATATCGGTTTCTCCCACGAAGGGATAAATTTGGCGACTCGTGTTCTCGTAATGGCGCAGCCGCTCCTGCACCTGCTCGCCGTCGGCCTGGACCACGCCGCTGACGAGAATGTTCAGCATGGAAAAAATCGCGGTCATCCCTTTCAGGGCGGTTGGCGCAGGGGCGTACACCTTCAAGACTTGATCGGCAATCGGACCGACCGGGGACAGCTCGTCGTCGGTAATCCCGAGCACAACAGCGCCCCGCTCCTTCGCCGCCTTGGTGAACAAAATCGTTTCGTTGACGTAGCGGGGAAAAGAGAGCGCAATCACCAGCCAGTCCGCATTGATCTGGGTCAGCAAATAGTTCGCATCATCGACAGGGCCGTTGTACAGGTGCGCGTTTCCTTTTACGACATTGAGCGCAAAAGCGAGCCAGTGAGCCGGAGCGTAAGAGCTGCGGAAGCCGACGACGAGAATGTGCTTGGCGGACATAATGCGCGAGATCGCATGCCGAAGCTGCTCCTTTTGCAGCCCGCCCAGCGTTTGCCGGATGTAGGCGACATCTTGTTCCAGGTTGAAGGAGAGCAGATCGTCCTGTCCGCGCAAATTTTCCGCCGCCGCCCGCAGGCTGCTGATGGCGTCTTCTTTTTGCACTCGTTCGAGCAAGGAGCTGCGAATTTCATTTTGCAATTCGCTGTACCCGGAGTAACCGAGCGCGTAGGAGAGGCGAATGACTGTCGTTTCGCTCGTCCCACTCAGCGCTCCGACCACCTTGGCGGGCTTTTGGGCTACGATTTGTGGTTCGGCGAGAATGTATTTGGCGGCCAGCTTCTGCTGGTTGGTCAATTCCGGATAGTGCTTGCGAATGCGCTCCTGTACGTGTTCCATCGTTTTCTACTTCCTTGTCAGTTGTGGTAGGTTCGGATCGGTAATCGGATCGAGCGGGTAAAGCGGCCGGTTCGCCCGTTTGTACTCGAAAAAGCGGAAGTTCAATGTCGTCAGGCCAGGCGAATCGACCGTGATGACTTTGGCGCTGATCGGCTCGAAGGCGGCGCGGAAGTGCGTGCTCGATTTGAGCGCGACGATCTTGTAGCGCGTGACATCAATCCCGTGCAGTTGAAAAATTTGCTCATCGAGCACCTGCGACTTGACGGAGCAGACGATCACGTCCACGCCCCCGATTTGCAGGCGAACCGACTTGCCGTAGTCGGCCCGGGTGCCCCGCCCCATCGGCGTCGTCGCCACGAACTTGCCGTCGGTCAGCGCTTTGACATACGCCGTGACTTCAAGCGGCTCGCCGTGCAGGTCGTCTGTTTTCCCGCCCAGGCTCAGCTCGAGCGAGGCTCCGACTCCCGCCGCGAACGCTTGCTGCACCACCTCGGGATCGTACATGTAGCCGAAGCAGGCATCGGTCAACTGCGCTTCGAGCATGGCCCGCAGCAGATGAGTTCCGTCGCCGGGGGTTCCGCCGCCCGGGTTGTCCGATGTCTCGTTGATGACGATCGGCCTGCCTTCTGTCGCCAGCGCTTGCGCGATTCCCTCGGCAGGCGTCGGCATGATAAGCTCGAAGTCGTCCCGCCGTTCCCACACGAGCCGCGCCACATCCTCGCTCACTTTTCGCGCCAGCTCGCTGTCGTTGTTCGTGACCGCCAAAACCGCCACTCCCAGCTCGGGAATGTCCGTGTACGGAAAGCCGTGAAAAAACGCGCAGTCGATGACGTTTTCTTCCTTCTCCCAAGCCCAGCACGCTTCGTTGATTTCGCTTGCCGGAAAGTGGTGGGTAGCAGAGGTCGGGATCAACAAGGGCAATCTGGTCAAATGCATCGTCGGCTTCCACTCGCCGGCGACCATTTTGCGCGCGACATCAATCGCCTCCTGTCCACGCTCATAGCAGTCGACGTGCGGGTACAGATGGACGCCGAGCAGCGCGTCTGCTTCTTCCACCATCTGCGGCGTCATGTTCGCATGCAGGTCGAGCGTGACGACCAGCGGAATCTCGTAGCCGACTACGCCGCGCACGGCCGCAAGCAGGTCGCCTTCCATATCGTCAATTCCTTCGGCGACGCCAGCCCCGTGCAGGGCAAGACAGATGGCGTCGGCGCCCTGTGCCAGACGCAGCCCTTCCAGCAGTTCGGCCTTCATCCGCTCGTACGTGTCGCGCGTGATCGTGCCTGCCGGATAGGCAAACGTGGAAAAGGTCGGCAAAAGCTCAATGCCCAGTTCCTCCGCCCGGTCGATCATTCCCCCTAAAAAGTTTCTCACTTTGCGGTTGCGATCCAGGATGACTTGCTGATGATCCCACTCCCAGCTCTGGAACAGGTCTAACGTGGAAGGAACGTTGGAAAACGTGTTCGTTTCGTGCACGACGCCGCCGATTGCCACTTTCAATCCGATCTCCTCCTCAATCGCTTTGCATTTTGAAGTTTAGACTTTAAATTTTGAATTTTTTGAAGTTCTTCCTTTTGGCAAATTATATCGGCAAAAAAATCACGAATCAATGATTAATTCATGAACTTTTTTCCAGTTGGAATGTACTCGTTGAGCGGCAAAGGACTTGCCCCTTCCTTTTGGCAAAACGTGTTCCCGCCTGTTCGCGCCTCTGCCCGCGCACGCAAACAAAGGCCCTCCCGTTTTCCGGGAGAGCCTTCTGTCTAAGCGCTGCGAATTACGATGTTTTCCACTTCGCCAGTTCGGATGGGAACTTGTCGTTGAGCACTTTGATATATGTACCTTTCATGCCGAGCGAGCGGGACTCCAGCACGCCTGCGCTGGCCAGCTTGCGCAGCGCGTTGACGATGACGGAACGAGTCAGACCCGCCTGGTCTGCCAGTTGACTGGCGACGAGCAAGCCTTCGCGCGCGTCGAGCTGCTCCATAATTTTTTCAATGGCGATCTGTTCGCTGTAGGACAGCGAAGACAGGGCAATTTTGGCGAACGTTTTGTCGCGCACTTCATTTTCAATCTGCTCTGTGCGCTGGCGAACGATCTTCATCCCGATGACGGTCGCGCCGATTTCGCCCAAAATCAAATCCTCGGTTTCAAACTCGCCATACGCCCGCAGCAGCACGAGTGTACCCAGGCGGCTGCCGCCTGCATTGATCGGCACGATGGTCGTCATCATTTGCGGGAACAGCCCTGCCAGTTCTTTTGGCACGAAGCTGTACGGACTTTCGATCGACTCGTTTGCGAGCGTCTGTGTCACTTCCAGCAGTTTTTGATGTATGCCGCTTCGCAGTTGAGTGGAAGACTGGCCTTCTTCATTCAGCGAAATTTCCTGGTTCAAGCCGCTGCCGAGAATCGTGCCGTCCGCCGTAATGATGTACACATTTGCCGAGATGACCTCTGACAGCAACTTGGCGAGATCCTGGAAGCCTACGCCGCTGCCTCCCATTGTTTTTTGCAGCATCACATTAATTTTCCTGGTTTTTTCCAACAAATTCATAATAATATCCTCCTTGGATTTCTTCATGCTCACAGTATTGTCAGAAAAATCCAGCCCTATACATCCAAATCAAAAAATTAGAAAGACACCTCATGGAACCGGCTTTTGCCCCAAAAATAGGTGTATGCCTGCACACGTTTGCCCTGGCCTTCGACTATGTTATAGAGGGAACAAACATCACGTCACGAATTATGGGAGGATTTCAAATGGGGCTGTTTAACGGAGGCTTTAACGGATTTGCACTGATTCTCGTCTTGTTCGTCCTGTTGACCATCGTTGGCGTAGACGACTAATCGTCCGCCTTGTCAATCCACGAAAAAATGGCTGTCTGGTTCGCATCCCAGACAGCCTTCTTTTTTGCTTTCCCTTGTTTAACGCAGTTGTTGCTTGATCTTCTGCTCGATGGCATCGGCAATCACGCGAGTCGGCTTTTGCAGATCGGCCTCGTAAAGCCGGAAGCGGACATAGCGTTCGTCGAGGTTAAACGCTTCTTCCCAGGCGCCCAGGAAGCCACGCGCGCGCTTGTCGAGCTCCAGCAGCACTTCCAGCTCGCCTTCGCGCAAGTAAAAGACGACTTCCAGCTCCTCCAGACGGCTACGGTATGCCCCTGTCGGACGGAACTCAAATTCCTGCACAAACGGATACGTGCGGCCCAGGTGGCGGTTGTACTCGCAGTCGACCTTGTACAACTGGAAGCCAATCGACTGGACCGCCTCCAGTACTTTTGCCATCAAAGGATGCGGACGCACTTCGATAAAGTCGGAGTCGCCCGGATCAATCGCGTTTTTAATATCCAATCCCGTCCGCAAATAAACGGGTTGACGTCCCATAGTCAGCGGTGTCTCATAAGGAAGCTGGAACGCAAAAGGCAGTACCTTGTCCTCCTTAGGCTGCAAATAGACGCGCTCAGTCAGACGGTACTTGACCAGCGTGCACTCTTCCTTCACCTTGTTGTCATTCACTTCGCGTTCGTAGTGTGTGATAACGTACATGTAGATTTCGTCGATTTCCTGCGCTACGTCTCCACCGGAGATGTGCACTTCGCCTTTTACGAGGTCTCCAGGAACGAGGGACTCCTGCTCCAAACGGGCATCGACTTTGGCCGCTCCGATTCCGACACTGGCCAGCAACTTTTTGAACATGGACATGTACTCGCCTCTCCTTTGCGTTCACCCCAGATCTTGCGACAGATCTGCCTTCAGGTTTCTATGTAGAAATATACGGGGGAAGAAAAAGAAAGTTTCGCGCTATCTTTTGCCAGACATCGTCGGATATGACCTCTGCCGTCACAAACACTTGCAGCGTCCGCGCGATAAACACGGTCTTGATCCGCACCTCCACCATCGTCCGGTCGGACAAGACATACTCCCGGCGGCGCAGCATCTCGTGCAGCACCTGGTGAACCTCCGCGACCTGCTCTGCTTTTTTGCCTTTGAGCGAGGCGAAGTCTTTTTCGATCAAATCGACCACCTGCACGACGATCGTCCCGTGCAGCGGCTGCTTCTGGTCCGCCGTCAAGACAAAGGCGCGGACTTCCTCGATGACCTGATCCTGCTTTTTGCGATAGACCCGCTGGTTTTGCTTCAGCTCCTGATTTTCCTCGTACAGCTTTTTATTTTGCAGCTCCAGGCTTTTGCGGACAAGCATCATCTGCTCCATCTCGCGTCCGTACACAAACAAAACCGCCGTTCCGCCCAACAGGCAGCCGATGAGCAGGAGAGCGAGATAGCGTTTCCACAGGACGATCATCATGAGCGCACCTGCACGAGCCACTGCACGCAAATCGTCCCGATGTGCGCGCCCAAAAACGCGACGACGATCATGACGAGCTGTTTGAACACGGGCGAAAAGTTGCCCATCAATATTTTCTCAATCTGCAAAAACGAGTCAAAGGTGCCGCCCAGAGCACCGACCAAGCCCCAGATTTTCAACTGGTCCGCAAGCTGGACCATCGAAAAAAGCGGAGGCTTTTCCGTCAAAAAGGCGCCCAAGCCGCCGCACAAAGATCCGCCCACGACGATGCCATAGGCCACAAAAAAGGTCAAAATGACTTGTGCCATGCTGTTTTCCCACCCTCTCGACTGCGCTGCCTATGCTTATCCCTACGCAGCTTGTCTGGCTTTTATGATTGAAAAGCCGCTGCCAGGCCCGCGCGAAAGGATCGGCTGCTTGGACAGGAAAAAAAGATGGCATGCTTTTGTCGGCAGCATGCCACATGCGCTCACGGCTTGTTCTTGCCCCACCTGCGCAGACGCCTCTGAATGCGCGGCGAGTTCATCACCATGAGATCCATAAACAGGTTGACCATATTCGGGTTGCTCAGCACCTGTTTGAACACTTCCGGATTTTCCTTAAACCATTGCTCGTTGGCCTTGATCCAGGCTTTGAAGCCCTGATTCGAGCGATAGTGATTGTTCAAGCGGCGAACCGGCCGATATGCGCTCATCTCAATCTATCCCTTCGTCAAAGAATATGGAGAGGAGAAAGATGATAACGATAATCCAGATCACCGTTTCAAAGCCATCCTGGTTGAAAAAGCCGAAACCTTTCATGACAGATCCCCCCTTCACGCTGGCTCGAACCGTCGCACCTGGCATACCGCCCATGGTACCTTTCTCTATAGGTATATGTATCGGGGAAAAGTTTGGATTGGACATATGCCTGCCTGTCGCGCACATTTGTACGCTCGCCCAATTTTGTTGCATAGAGACAAACCTCTTTCACTCATACTAGAAGAGACGATACCAACAAAAGGAGGCGATTATGACAGCCTCGAGTGGAGCTCTCTGGCGTAACAAGCCTTATTTGATCCTGCTATTGCTCGTTTTTTTCATGCACCTGGCCTCGTATCTGGTCATTCCGGTCTTTCCGATCTTTTTGCAGAAGGTGCGGCAGTTGCATCTCGCCCAGGTCGGCTTCATTTTGGGCGCGGGCAGCATTGCGTACCAGATTGGCAGCCTGATCGGCGGGCCGATGTCGGATCGCTGGGGCCGCCGCGCGATCATCACGCTTGGCGCACTGCTTCAAGGAGGGGCCATGCTCGGCTATCACTACAGCGCGTCGTACGGGCTTTTTCTGCTGTTTTCCTCCGTGAACGGTCTGGGGCTTGGCCTGTTGGCCCCCACGATCAAGGCGATGATTGCCGATGAGGTGGCGGAAGCACAGCGTACAGCCGCTTTTTCGTGGCGGGGGATTCTTGCCCACAGCGGCATTATCGTAGCGGGTCTGGTCATTACCTGGATGACGTCCGTCGGCCAGCAGCCGTTTATGATCGCAGCCGCGGTATTTGGCCTGCTCGCCGTGCTGACGTTTTTTTCCTTGCCAGATGATCGCTGTGTCGGGCCTGCCTGCCGCCACACGCCGATCTCGGAATACCGGCATATTTTGAAGCACCGCAGCTTCCTGTTGTTTTCCGCGATTACTTTGCTGATTTGGGCGTTGTATGCGCAATTTACGATGATCTTGCCTCTGCGCGGCGAGCACGTCCTGCATTCCGCGACGCTCATCGGCCTCGTCTGGACGATCAACTCGCTCGCTGTCGTGCTGCTGCAAGGCTTCGTCTCGCGCTTTGTCCTTTCGCGAATCAACCCGTATGTGGCGCTTGCCGCCGGAACGACCTTGCTCGGCGCGGGCCTGACCTTGATGGGCTGGGCCAATCAATTCGTCACGCTCAGCGCCGCAGCCGTCGTATTTATTGTCGGCGAAATGCTGTTCATGCCTGTCCAGGATTCGCTCGTCACTCATTTTGCCAAGGAAGAATGGCTCGGAGCGTACTTCGGCTTCTCCAACTTCGTATCCGGCGTCGGCACGGCTCTCGGGACGAGCATCGGCGGCGCGATGGTGGAAAAGCTCGGGGGAGTCGGCAGCCGAAGCCCATGGATCGGCTACGGGATCATCACGCTTTTGCTCGCGGCGCTGCTCGGCTTGTTCGCGATTTATGCGATGCCGCGCCACAAAAACCCGGAGCAGGCTCCCGAACCGAAATCGGGAAGAAAGGAAGGTGCCACGTAAATGAGCAAGCAAAACAACCAGGATCAAGCGGGGAAAATGCGGGAGGCAGACCGCAGCCCCCAGCCGAAATCCGTGCAAAACGACGCCCCCGGCTACGGGGACAAAAAGCTGGAAGGGCCGGATCGCCCTGCTACTTGACGGATTGCCTGTGCTGCATCGCCGCAAGCCGATGCGCAGACGAAAAAGCCATTTCCCCTGGATCGGTGGAAATGGCTTTTTTTCTTGCTCGCCTGTTTTGGCCTGTTCAGTTGATCGACACGAGCCTGTACGGTAGCGAAAACTCGTCGAGCTTTTGCAAAAAGGCTTGGCTTGCGCTCTCGTCAGGAGCTATCAACTGCAAATAGCGCGTGAAGTAAAACACAATCCGGTCCTCGCTGCCCTCCTTCAAGCGGTAGTGCGAGAGCGTGGCAATGTCTGTGAGCCCGTAAAAAAACGCATAGCGCTCAGGGGTGAGCGGCGCCTGAAACGAGCGGCTGACGACGATGCCGTTGCTGCGGTTTTCCTTGCTGTTGTCTTTCGTCGCCCCGAGAAAACGCAGCGTCTCCGCAGCGCGTCTCGCCCCCAATTTTTCCGCCAGCATGCTGTCGTTGTACTCCACTTCCACATCGGTCAGCCGCTCGCGTACAGACTCCAGCATGGACATCAGCACTTTGCGGACAGCCAGATTTTCCGTGGCGAACTGGTTGTCGAAGACGTTAAATTCGTAAGACGTCGCCTGGCCCTGGCGCTTCGTGTACAAAACAATCGCGTTCAAAAGCGCCACCTCCCCTCATTATCTCGGCAAAATCGACGCAAAGGTCGCCCGATCCAGCTTGCGCACGATGGAGAACAACAGCCGCTTGGCCGCTTCGTAATCGTTGCGGTCAATGATGGACGCATGGCTGTGAATGTAGCGGGAAGGGATGCCGATGACAGCCGACGGCACGCCTTTTCCGTGGTTTTGCACGACATTGGCGTCCGTAGATCCTTTGGCCACGTAGTACTGGTACGGGATGTTCTCCTGCTCGCAGGTCGAAATAAGCAGTTCGCGCAGTCCCAGCGGCATCATGTACAGCGGATCGTATATGCGCATCAAAAGGCCGCCGCCCAGTTTGCCGCCTTCGTCTCTCACGCCGGGAATGTCCGTGGCCGGGCTGGCGTCCAAAGCGAGGAACAAATCAGGCTCGATCGCAGCCGCGGCTGTTTTCGCCCCGCGCATGCCAGACAGCTCTTCCTGAACCGTAGCCCCGACGTAGACGACGTTCGGATGGCCCGGACGCTCGTGCAGCTCTTTTGCCAGCTCGACTGCCAGGCTGCAGCCGTAGCGGTTGTCCCACGCTTTTGCCATGAGGCGGTTCGGATTGGCCATGACCTGCAGCGGGCATACCGGAACGATCTGCTGTCCCGGACGCACGCCTGCCTGCTCGGCTTCCGCGCGCGAGTCGACGCCGATGTCGATAAACATGTTGCGAATGTCCATCGGGCGATTCCGCTGGTCTTCACTCAGCACATGCGGCGGAATCGAGCTGATGACGCCCTCGATCGCGCCTTTTTCCGTGATGATCTGGACGCGCTGGGCAAGCAAAACTTGTCCCCACCAGCCTCCGAGCGTCTGAAACGAAATAAAGCCTTGGTCGGAAATGCGCGTCACCATGAAGCCGACTTCATCCATATGTCCGGCCACCATGATTTTCGGACCGTTTTCATCGCCGCGCATTACCCCGAGCATGCTGCCAAGGTTGTCGTAGACAAATTCGTTTGTATAGGCACCTATGTATTCCCGCATGATAGCGCGGACCGAACCTTCGAAGCCTGGCGCTCCCGGCGCTTGTGTCAGCCGATTCCACAGCTCCCATTGAAAGTCGTTTTCCATCGTGGTCAAGCCTCCTGTCATCCCTAGCAGATGTTTGTCTGTCTCTCCTATTATCCGCAAGGCTGCCGGGGGATGCAACCGTTCCCAAGCAGGAATGTGCCTCCCTTTGTTCGAATGAAGTAAAAACGAAAACCTGGATAGGAGGAAAAAGCAAATGGCAATCACCTTGCGAAAACTGACCGAGGCGAGCGAAATCGAGCAACTAGAAACGATGGAAGGAAAAATATGGGACCCTTCGTCGGCCATTCCGTACCACATGACGCTGACGATGCACAAATTTGGCGGACTGTTCCTCGGGGCGTTTGACGGGGACGAGATGATCGGCTTTTTGTACAGCTTTCCCGGCTATACCAACGGCGAGACGCATCTCTGTTCCCACATGCTCGGCTTTTTGCCCGCGTATCGCAAGCAAGGACTCGGAGTGAAGATGAAGTGGCTGCAAAAGGAAGAAGCCAAAGCGCTGGGCCATTCCAAAATCACCTGGACGTACGACCCCCTGGAAACGGTGAACGGCGTCCTGAATATCGTCAAGCTTGGCGGAATCGTCCGCACGTATTTGCCCAACTGCTACGGCGACCTCGACGACGACTTCAACCGCGGCCTGCCGACTGATCGTTTTCTCGTCGAGTGGTTCATCGACAGCGGACGCGTGGAAGCCCGCCAGGCAGAAGGCGCACCGCGCCGTGCCTACGACGCTGCCCCTGACATTTTGCGCTATGAAATAGTCGACGGCCTTCCGGCTCCAGTCGCTTTCGACACCGCGCATGAAGAGCCTGTCTTGCTGCTTCCAGTCCCGGCCTTTTTCCAGCAGGTGAAGCAGGCGGACATGAACATCGCCTCGGCCTGGCGCGAGCAAACCGGCGAGCTGTTCACCAGCTACTTCGCCAAAGGCTACATCGTCACAGACATCGTCCGCGATGAAGCGGTTGTCAGATACGTGCTGGAGAAAAAGCCGCTGTCTGCGATACTTGGGTGAGTTGGCGTTGGGGGTGGTTTTAAACAGTCCCGCCCTTTTTGGGTAAAAGCACCCTGTCTTTTTGGCGCGTGGCAGGCGCGGTGAAAAGCGCCCTGCCCTTTTTGGCGCGTGGCAGGCGCGGTGAAAAGCGCCCTGCCCTTTTTGGCGCGGTATGCTGGCTTGTGCTTCCAACGTTCCCACCTTTTTGGCGCAGCATTCGGGCTTGTGTTCCCCACCTGCCCCCTTTTTTAGCGCGACATACACGCTTGTGTTCCCACCCTCCCCCTCTATCTGAGCGCTAACATAGCCTCTTGTGGTAAAATGAAGGATGCCCTACCCTACAACATAAAAGGACGAGAATACATGAATCGATCACAGTACGACTATGACGTTATCATTATCGGCGGCGGGCCGTCCGGGCTGATGGCCGCTGTGGCGGCGTCGAGCCGGGGAGCGCGCGTCTGCTTGGTGGAAAAAGGCGGCAAGCTGGGACGCAAGCTCATCATTTCCGGCGGCGGCCGCTGCAACGTGACCAACGCCAAGGAGCAGGACGAGCTTATCAAGCAAATGCCCGGCAACGGCCGTTTTATGTATAGTGCGCTTGCGCAATTCGGCAACCGCGACATCATTCAGTTTTTTGAGGAACTGGGCGTCGCCCTGAAGGAAGAGGACCGCGGGCGGATGTTTCCCGTCACCGATAAAGCAGTGACGGTCGCCCAAGCGTTGATCGACCGGTTGAAGCAGCAGCATGTCGACATCCGGCTGAACGCTCCCGTGAAGGAAGTTGTCTACGAAAACGGCCGAGCCGCAGGCATTTTGCTGCAATCCGGCGAAAAGCTGACAGCCTGCTGCGTCATTATCGCCGTCGGCGGCTGCTCGGTGCCGCAGACAGGCTCGACGGGAGACGGCTACGCCTGGGCCAAGGCGGCAGGCCATACGATCACGGACCTGTATCCGACAGAAGTGCCGCTCACCGCAAACGACTCCTTCATCCGCGACAAAACGCTGCAAGGACTGTCCCTGCGCGACATTACAATGACCTTGTACGCGCCGAACGGGAAAAAGATCAACACCCAGGAAGGCGATATGATTTTCACCCATTTCGGTCTGTCCGGGCCAGCCTCGCTGCGAATGGGGCACTACGTCTCCATCAGCCAGCGCAAATACGGCGCCGTCCCGCTGGCGCTCACGCTTGATCTGATGCCTGCCAAAAGCAAGGAGGAAGTCAGTGCGGAAAGCTGGAAACTACTGGAGGAACAGCCGAAAAAAGCGGTCAAAAACGTGCTCAAAGGCTACTTGCCGGAGCGAATGATTCCGCTCATCCTGTCGCTCGCCCAGATTGCCGAGGACACGACGTTGAGCCATATGAAAAAGCAGGAGTGGGCAAGTCTTGCGGGCATCATCAAAGCATTTCCGCTGACGATCACGGGAACGCTGTCCCTGGAGGAAGCTTTTATTACAGGCGGCGGCGTCAGCGTCAAGGAAATCGACCCGCGCACGATGCGCTCGAAGCTGATGGACGGCCTGTATTTTGCCGGCGAAGTCATGGACGTGCACGCCCATACCGGAGGCTACAACATTACTATCGCCTTTTCCTCGGGACATGCGGCGGGCACGCACAGCGCCGAAGAAGCTTTGGAATTTTTTTGCGAGAATAACGTTTAGGAAAACACGAATCGGGGAAACTAGGAGGCAGGTACTCTTTTTTGCGAAAGAGTAATCAGCACCTTACTCCCCCCTAGTTGTAAGGTGCTGGTTATCAGACCTTTACTCCCTTTATCTTCCCTATATGGAGCATCGCCTCGTGAGCGGTGCTTCTTTTTTTGTTGCGCAAAAAAACACCTGCCGCCCGCGAGAATCGCGTCCTCGTTGCTCGTGCGACAGGTGTTTTTGCTTGTGCTCTTATCCCTATCCGGCCAACCGGAACAAATAAGCGAAGCCAGCCAGCATAAAGGCCAGGCCGAGCAAAAAAAACGTGTTGGCCCGCTGCTTGACCCGCTGTTCATTGCCCCGGAAATACGCGTTCATCCGCGCCTGCCATCTTTTGGTGCGCGGCTGGAGCATGACGAGAACGCCCGCCGCGATCAGAAAAACGGGAAGGAGTTGCATGGATGCTCACCCCTTTTTCTTTCTGCGCAAAAGCCAGCGGTTATCCGCCTCGGCTGGCGCACCTTCCACGACGAGACGCGCCTCCTCCGCCAACTGGTAAGCTTCCGTGAAGGCCAACTGCCTGAACGCCTGCTCCGCTTTGGTCAACAGCTCATTGACGTGCCGGTTTTGCCGGCGGTAGCGGTTGGTGTACTGGATGGCTCCCTCCGCCAACTGGCAGGAGGAAATCGTCTGCTCGGCCATCCGCTCGGTTTCTACGACCAGCTCGCGCGCATCCTGAATCAAAATCGCCACTTCCTCCAGATCGTAGCGGTATTGCTCCATCACCATCTTGATCCGCCCCAAAGTCTGGACGACTTCTTCAAACATATATTTGAGCTGATCCGGAATGCCCGGCAAATAGCTTCGCTTGATCTGCTGGCGCACGCGAACGAGCGTGCTGGAGATGCGCTCCAGCTCGTCGAGGGCATCGTCCTCGGTTTCGATCAGCAAATAATCCGGCTCTTCCTCCAGATGAGGCTCCTCCAACTCCGGCTCCGCCTGACTCTTCGGAATGACCAGCTCGTATTCGGTTTCCTCTTCGTGCTCACGGCTTGCCTGCTGGGCGGGCGCATGGGGCACCGAGGTTTTCTCCGGCTTCGCAGGCCGCTTGACTGCCTGCAACAGCACAGCCCGTTCTGCCTCGCTCAACTGGTCGCTCGTCCCTGCCTCAGCATCTGCTTGTGCGGACAGATCCACCGCTTCCTCCTGCTTGCGCGCGGACAATCCTTGCGCCTCGCGCCCGAACGCTTGCGGCTCTCTGTCGATGACAAGTGGCTGCGCTGTCTCCTTGCCAGCCAGGTTCCACGCCTCCGCAGCCTGCTCGATGATCGCTGCGACCTCCGCTTCGCTGACTTCCCGTTCTTTTTCTGCCAATGCACTGTTCGCTCTTTCCGGCTCTGCCTCATCTGCGAGCGGCTCCTCTGCAAGCACAGGCGGCTTTTCCAGGGCTGGCGCCGCAGCGGCTGCTGCCTCGTGCTGAGCGAGCACGCCTTCTTCAATGCTCTGGTACGTCGTGTCAAGCAGCACGTCAAACGCCTTGGAATGAGTCATGACCATCTCCAGATTGCCCTCTTCCAGCGCGGTTTTTGCGGAGGAAAGCAACTGTTTGGCCTGCAGCAGCGCCTTGTCCAGCGAATCCTGCTTCAAGTCGAAACCGTCGCGCGTCGCCTGGCTGATTCCGTCCTCCAGTTGCTTGAACTCTTCCGGCATTTCCTTTTTCACGCGCTGCACCAGCGCCGGAATCTGCTCCATCGCTTGGCCGACCCGCTCCAGAATCTGCTGGGCCTTGAGCGTCGTATCGTAGGCGCCAATATCGTCGCCCGCCGCCCGCGACGTTTTCACGAGGTTGCGCATCGTCTCTACTTCGTCCAGCGACGCTTTCAGTTCGTGAAAAGCCAGTCCGTATTCCAGCCGCAAATCGGACAGGCGGCGCTCCATCTGCTCCACCTGCTTGCCGATCTCCGGGATGACGACCTTGTTTTCCTGTTTGGCAATCGCTACCTTTGTCGTGTCTTCCTTCAGGTCGTTCAGCTCATCCTCGATCTGCGTCAGCGTCTGCCGCGCTTCATCGAGCATGCCCAAAGCCAGGGAAAACCGGAAACGGTCGCACGCTTCCTCCGCATCCAGAATCATCATCTCCACGTCTGGAATGCGGATGCGCAGCAAGTTTTCTTTTTTGTCAGCCAGGTGGTGGTAGCGCACCTCTGTCATTCCGCTGGAGCGGCGCAACGGCTTTTCCACCTCGATGACGTTGATTTTTTCGACCAGCTCGTCCTTCCAATCCTCTACATCATCGACTTGCTTGAAGATCCCGCGGCGGCGAATCATGGCGTAGATCAGCATGACGGACAGCACCGCGAACACAGCTCCGAGCGCGTATATCCACCACGGAATGCCGCCGAGCGCGTCTTTTTCTTCCGGCTGCTCCTGCGCTGCCGCATCAGCCGCGCCAGCAGTCGTTGCAGCCTGCTTGTCGGAAAGGCTGCTCAGCTCCCGGTTCACTTCCCCGATCACAGTCTGAATGCCGGTCAAATACTGCTTCTGGTTGCGAAAAGGATCGTAGTACGACGCGATTTTGTCGTGCAACAACTCCATCGTCACGCCTTTGTTCTGCAACGCAGGCCCTGCGTACATCCCGATCTGCTCCGTGTTGTAGTCGAGCACGACCATCATCGCGTCATCAGCCAAATTGTAATTGTCAAACAGCTTCTGCGCGTACATGTCAGGGGATTCTGCTTCCGGAGCCGTGCTTTCCACCACGACAACCTTGTAGCTGCCAGGCAAGTTTTGCATCGATTTTTCAAACTTCGCCTTTTCGTCTTTTTTCAAATAGTTGTCGGCGTCCTGCACGACCTCATCGGTTTTGTCCGGAAAAGGCGTAGCGTACGCCGGATTCGTGTATAGCAACATGCCTGCCAGACAGAGCAGGAATAGTCTTCGTTTCACTTGTCAAACATCCCCTTTAGAAAACTTGGCTGCGCCAAAGCCATTGGCGGAGCCTTCGCTGCACTTGTGCAAAATAAAGTCACAGGAGAGGGCACATCCTATCCGGGCAGCAAAATCCCGCGCAAAAAGCGCATGATGGAATCGTGCAGCCATCTGGCGAACTCCTCGGAAAACGGCTCCAGGTCGTAAACCTGGCGAACCATTTGCGGTTGTAAAAACGGATATATCATCTGGCTGCTTACGGCCAGCACTATACGATCGACAGAGACAGGCAAAAAATCACCCGATGCCACGCCGCCCTCCAATACGCGCGAAAGGCCGTGCTTCCATCGGCTCATGTACAGCGTCATCACTTCACGGGCAAGCATCGACTCGACGCTCAACTCCCGGTGAACCAGCCGGGTGATCGGCGCATGCTCCATCTGGAAGCGCAAATACAACTGGATCACCTGTTCAAGTCGGTGAATGGCAGAGACATGCTCCTGCTCGGCTTCCTGTTCTTCCAGCAGCCGAAACAGCGTCTCAAAATAAGAGGCGATCAAGGTCTCCAACACTCCCTGCTTGCCCTGGAAGTGATAAGAAATCAGCGCGGAGTTCACTTTTGCTTCAGCAGCGATTTGTCTAACGGAAGTCCCTTTGTAGCCGTACGTGTCAAACAGCTTCGCGGCTGCGGACAAAATGCGCATTTTCGTCTGATCCATCGCTGGTTCCCATCCCCTTTACGCTCCGGCTTCACCAAGACCGGGAGCGACGATTGCCCAAAAGAGAAGCGACCGCGAAAATCGCAGAAGTCTCGTCTGCAAAATGCCTGATGCGGTCGCCGCAGACGCTTGGTTTCATCAGGCATCTTTCCCATTGTACCGATTATTCGACGCAAAAAGATAGACCTGTTGTTAGTTCGACAAAGTTTTCCAGTATTCCTTCTAGGAATTAAGACTCCCTCGCAAAAAAGCGCAAAGGAAAGCGGCCCGTTGTGCACATCTTCACAATGAGTAAAGACGGACAAAGTCCGCAAAGCGTTACCTCATCCTGCCTGAAAATCTTACGAGCCAAAGCAGGCGGGCACGCACCTCCGGCCCATCCGTCACAGCAGCCGCCTTCCCGCCGCTTTTGCCATCGTCCGCGCCGCTTCGCAAACCGTCCGCCTCACGGAAAAAAGACGCTCCCTGTCCGCTGACATGGAAGGTAAGCGTCTTTTTCTTTGCTTGCTTATTTGCCGCCCTCTGCCGGGGCCGGAACCGGCTTTGCCCGCCCGTAGTTTTGCAGGTAGGTCTCCACCTGGGAATGCTCTTTTACCCGCTGGTCGTTCAAGTCGTATGCGGAGCGAATCGACATCGTCATGTTGGTCGGAAGCATCGTCGTTTTGTTGTAGTAAATCGTGTACTCCGCTTCGACGTCCATCTGATCGACCAACGCCTTCACGTCCTGGGACGGTTTCGCCTGAATCGAGGTGCCTCCCTGCCGCACGCTCGCACCTGCCCAGTCCCCATCAGAAAGCTGCATCGCCAGCTTCAGCTTCGGCTTGTGCCCGGGAAACGGCCCTGCGGCAGACTGAATCCGCGAGCCGGTGGCACTCTGCTCCTGCAGTTGCGCGGCCAGCCACGCCTTCAGCTTGGCTGAATCCAGCGTGACGCCGATCGCTTCCAGATCGTCCTCGGGGTTTTCGTCCGGCAGTTGACGGATGCCTTTTTTCATCTCATCCATTTGCTGGAAACAAAAACCAGGACTCCAGTTGTCCATCTCCTGCCGCAGCGCAACGCCTTCTCCCGGTACGGGCTTCCATTTTTCCCCCTGCCCTTGCTTGGCGTACAGCTCGCTGCCCTCGCGCAAAAGGGACAAAGTCTCCACCCGCTTTTCCTCCGGGACGGAAATTTTCACATTCATATACTCCGCTTCGCCGTCTTTTCGCCCGGAAAAGTTCACCATGTTGGCATTGGCGCTGTTTGCTGTCAACAGCTTGGTCCTGCCGTAAAACGCATACGAGCTTTGGGCCGCAAACTGGTCGCGCACCTGTTCAAAGGCGGAGCTGGGGTTTTGCTTGACGCCCATCTGATTGCAGCCGGCCAAAGCCGTGCAGGCTACAGACAAAAGGCATATCGTCCAATACTTGCGCATAGGCTTCCTCCCTCGGTTACCCTTTGGCCACTTCCAGGTGGTTCAGGGTAATTGTCCCTTTTATCGTTTCCGGGGAGGAATAGGCTTATTCTGCTTGGACAGCCAATGACAGGGATTCGTCTGGCTACAGGTGGTAGTACAAAACGCCGTCTTTCTCCTTGACTTCGACCTGGTGCAAAATCGTCAGCAGATCAATGTGCCCGATCGTCTCGGAAAGCGTCAACGGCAGCTCTTTTTCGTACAGCGTAGGGAACAGCAGCGTGGTCAGCTCGTAGGCGGTTTTTTCGCCGTCGGCAAGCAGGCTGCGCAGCGTGTCTGTGCGGCTCCAGTTTTTTTGCAGCCGGGCCAAAATCAGCTCCCGATGGTCGGTGACGATCTCGCCATGGCCGGCCAGCACCCGCTCCACCTCCATGTCTGCACACATCTGCAGCGCCGTCCGGTATTGGACGAGCGTGAGCGGCCGTGCGCCCGAACGATCCCGCGGTGGTTCGATAAAGGCATTGGACGAAATATGTCCGATGATGTGGTCGCCGCCGATCATCGTTCGATCCCGCTCCCGGTACAGGGACAAGTGGCTTTGGCTGTGCCCCGGCGTGTAGAGCACCTGCCATTCCTCCAAGTTCGGCACCCGCTGCTTGTGCTTGAGCAACACGTCAATGCGGCTTGGCTCGGAGAAGGTCTTCATCAGCTTGTGAAACTTGGCGATGATGACCAGCATGTCGCTCGGCACGCCGCTTTTTTGGTACAGCTCCAGAAAAAACTGGTCGTGAAAATGCATGAAGTCCTCATCCAGCTCCACGTACGGCGCTGCTTGCGGATGGGCCAGCGTCACGGCGCCGGAGAGCTGCCGCACCTTTTCCAGTTGACCACAATGGTCAACGTGGTGGTGCGTCAGCACGATCTGCTCGATCTCCTCCACGCGGACTCCGGCAGACTGCAATCCTTCCGTCAGCGCCTGCCAGGCCTCGTCTGTCTTCGGCCCCACATCCACCAGCGTCAGCTTGTCGCCTTTTACCAAATAGACGTTGACCGCTCCGACACTGAACGGGGTGGGGATTTCCAGACTGTATATATCCGGTGTGATTTGTGTCGCCTTGGTGCGCAGTTCGCGTGTGTCCATGGGTCAACTCCTCCATCTGCCTTCAAGTTTGTTCCCTCTTTTACCGATATATCTTATACAGAAACAAATCACGCTGCAAAAAGGCATACCGAAAAGAGAAAAGAGCCATTGGTTTGGCTCTAGGCGAGTACAACCTGGTTTCTGCCAGAATTTTTTGCTTCGTACAACGCGATGTCCGCCTGGTGGAACAAGGCTTCGACGCTCAGATTGACGTCCATCTCCCTGTTCCATTTCGCAAGACCGCACGAGATCGTCACCCGCGGGGACGTCTCCTGCTCCACGCACTCCCTGATTCGCTCGGCGACAGCGCGAGCCGTTGCCTTGTCTACGCTCGGCAGGTAGACGGCGAGCTCCTCCCCGCCCCAGCGCGCCGCAATATCGCTGTCTCTGATACTGCGGCGGATGAGGTTGGCCACCTGAATCAGCACTTCGTCTCCTACCTGGTGGCCGAATGTATCGTTTACCGTCTTGAAGAAGTCGATGTCGATCAAAATCAGCGAGCCGTAGCTGTCCTTGGCAAGCGAGGCCCTGACCTGTTCGTTCAAGTAGCGTCTCGTGAACAGTCCGGTCAAGTTGTCCGTAATGACCATTCGCTCCATTTCGTTGTGCAAAACGGCATTCGTCATGGCGAGGCTTGCGTGCTGGCCGAAAATTTCGAGCAGCTTGTAGTCGTCAAAACTAAAAAAATGATAGCGGGAATCTGCGACTAGAAGCACTCCGCTAATTTCGCCCTCGACAACAAGCGGTACCCCCATGAGCGAGCAGCAGGAATAGAGTGAAAACGGCAGCGGACCCGCGCCAGGCTGAGCCAGAAGCAGCGTCTGCTTGCTTTGCATGATCTGCTGGAACGGCTTTTCGAGCGCATTGACGACGGTGCCGTTAAAGTCGGAAAGCGACGACGAGAGTATATCGAACTTGTCTTCTCCCGGCTGCTTTCGCAAAATGGCGCAAAACTCCGCGTCGAATGTCGCCTGCATCATTTCCGTCACAAAATCGAGAATTTCCTTCAAATCAAGACTTTTGTTAAGCTGTCTAGCCATTTCGTTGATGAGGCGCAACTCGCGGATCAGATTGCGCGATTGCTGGTACAGTTGCGCATTTTCAAAAGCGGTGCCTGCTGTGTCGGCCAAGATGGAAATGTAGTCCTTCTCGTGTTGGCTCAACGAAATCGGCTGCTCCGAAGTCACCTGCAAAACGCCGTAGATGCCTTGCTTGCCCAACAGCGGCGCGGCAATCACGGTCGCCCGCTGCTCGCCTTCCCCTACTTCTTCCGCGATCAAGCGGCCTTCCAGGTACGCTTTCGTGCTGGTGGACGGCTCCACCTCCTGGAACGACAACTGCTTGACAGGCGTAGTAGCATTCGGCTCCACCGTCAGGAACAGCTCGACCGAGAAATACGGATACAGGCTCGGGATGCTGGTGACGATCTCGTGGAGAACGTCATTGACGTCAATCGATGCCTGAATCTTTGACATGAGCTGGTAGAGCAAATCTTTTTTGCTCGCTTCGCGGCGCAAATCGTCAGACATGATCGCGCGCCAGAGCGCACAGCTCGCCTTTTCCGCAATCTCCTGCAGGAAAGCGACGTCCCGGATATCGTAGAAGCAGTCCTGCTCCTCGGGCGGCAGGTGCAAAAACAGGGCGTACAGCGGAACCGCGTTCAGGCTTACCGGAACGACGATGACCCGGTGGTTGTCCAGCGCCATCGGCGTGACTGGCTTATTCCCCATGCGCATGACCAATTGGGCGATATGAGCCTGACCTTGCTCCGCTTCTTGCGTCGTGACGCAATCCTGGGGGATCAGCACTCCCTCCTCGGAGAGCTTCACCGCCGAGCAATAACCTTTTGAAATAATGCTGCTGATTTGTCTCGTCAGGCTGGTCAGCAAATCCCGCGCGGTGTCGTGCAAGGTCAAATCGGTGACGATCTGGCTGGTTGCGTGCTGGATGTACGCATCGTAGCCCATGCGGATGAGCGGCTCTAATCCCCGCATGTAGCCCCGCAAATCGAAATCAATCTCTTTTTGCGGGATGAGCATGCCAATGACGGCGCGGACACTGCCGTCATGCTCCTTCAGCGGAAACGCTCCGCAGACGAGCTCGCTTTCGTTTTTGGCCTTGACGACAATCTCCTTCGTGCCGAGCGCTTCCAAAACATAATCGCAGACTTCCCCGGTCTGGACATACTGGCGCGCCGCCATAGACAGAGAGTTTCCAGATTGACTATCATGCATGTCCATGAAGTTGATTACACGGCCCCCGGAATCTGTCAAGAAAAGGATGCCTGGGCGCTTTTCCGGCCAAGATTGTATGATAAAATGGGCCGTGTAGGAAAAGACCGTCTCTAACTTCCCCAACATTTTACTTGACACGAGAAACTCCCTCTCTCAGCATTTTCTCAAGCTTCCAAATGGTCAGTATCATTTACCTGGAGCACTTCCCACCTGCGATCGGCATAGCGGAAAACGGAAATTCCCGTGTTGTCGATGCGCGTAATGCCAGTTCCCTGCTCCCCTGCTGTTACGTAGTGCAAAAAGCTGTTGATGAGACCGCCGTGCGATACCACCACAATTGCCTCATTCTGATGCTTCGCTGCCAGTTCGGTCAGAGCGGCCACCGCACGCCGCTGCATGTCCTCGAATGTCTCGATGCCGCAGGAAGCCTCGTCCTGATTTTCAAAGCGCGCGCGAATCTCCTCGTAGGTAAGCCCCTCCCACTGCCCGTAGCAACGCTCGCGCAAGGTAGGATGCGTGCCTACGGAAATGGAGAAATTTTCCGCAATTTTCGCAGCGGTCTCACGCGCGCGACTTAAATCACTGGAATAAACAGCGTGAATCTTCTCGCGCCGGAAGCGTCCGGCTACCAGCTCTGCCTGTCGCATGCCGAGCTCGTTCAAAGCGATATCGCTGTGTCCCTGAATGCGCCGAATCTGATTCCACTGTGTCTCTCCGTGGCGAACGAGGTACATGATGGTTTCCAAAACGCAATAGCTCCTTTTCTGTGAAAACCGCCCTTCGCAGCCTGCAGGTCTGACGCCGAGCGGAGATTTATTCGAAAAATAGAGATGACCGCTTGCGGTCAATCAAACAGTCAAGGCTGTCTTTTTCAAGTTGAGATGGATAAGTACTACTTAATTATATAAGATGGTTGTTCACAATTCTAGTTTGATCCGTTAACATTTGGTACAAAATTCCTATCTTTCTTGCCTGTTCGCAAAATCGCTCTCTATTTTTTCTCAGGGTGAAATGAAACGATTTCGCTTTTCCCCTCGTCAGAGGTTGTAAGCAAATGCTACTACACCTCGGGGGGAATCTTTCATGAAGCCTTGGATGATCCGATCCAGCTCATTCGTATTGACAGCAAGCCTGCTGCTTCCGCTTGCACAAGCACACGCCCAGTCGCCGGAAGCTGCCACGAGCAAAATGGTCAACAGCACGCAAATGGACAAGGCGACCTTGGCTGCCACGAGCAAGGTGAAGCTGTCGAAAGAAGCGGCGCTGACCCTTGCAGCCAAGCTTGTACCCACCAGCGGGCTTACGCTGACAAACGTGTCGTTCCGTTCGGCTGACGGCTGGCGCTCGTTCCCGGAATGGTCGTTCGGCTGGAACAAAAAGGACCCGAACAACGAAAAAGTACTCCTGTCCTACAGCGTCAGCATCAACGCCAACACCGGGGAGCTGACCTCCTATTCCCACTACGACCAAAGCCGGAACAACCTGCCTTACGCCAAACGGGTGTCCTATGCCGACGCCCGCACAGCGGCAGAGCAGTTTTTGCAAAAGCACAACCCGGGCAAAGCCGCAGAAACCCGTCTCTACCTGCGCGAGCTGCCCGAGCCGAAAACGCCGCTTTCTGCCGACGTCTCCTACACGTTCCGCTTCGTCCGGGTCGTAGACGACGTGCTATTCCCGGACAACGGGGCGGACATCACCGTCAATGGCGCAGGCGTCGTCAGCGATTTTTCCTTGTCGTGGAACGACGTGAAGTTCGAGAAGCCAGACAAGCAAATTTCGTTGGAGGAAGCGGAGAAGCTGTTCCAGGAGCAGGCAGACCCGAAGCTTTCGTACCTGCTTCCGTGGAAGCGAACCGGCGCTGAGAAAAACACCGTCACGCTCGGCTATACCAATCCGTTTACGTTCTACCTCGACGCCCAGAGCGGAAAAGCGTTGAACCAATCGCTCTCGCCCCGCAGCGAAAGCAACGAGCCTGTCGCGGTCAGCAGCAAGCCGCTTTCCCCGCGCCGCTCGGGAGGAGCGCTCAGCCAGGAGGAAGCCATCGCCTGGGCGGCCAAGACGTTTGACCTTGGCAACTACGAGCTGCGCTCCGCCAACTACAGCGAGCGAGACTACCAGGGCAACCGTTCCGTCTGGAATCTCGAATACACGGAAAAAGGCAAGGAAAAGGATGGCTACGTCTTTGTCGCCTTTGACGCTGTCACCGGCGACGTTTACTCGTACAGCAAAGACCGGCCGCTGCGCAAAGAGGAAGAAAAGCCCGCCAAGACGGTCGACCCGAAAAAGCTGCAAGCAGCGGCAATGGAAACGATCCGCAAATGGACGCCGACCTCGGCCCACCAGTTGTACCTGGTCGAACGCGACGAGGAAGGCGTAGAACTGTTAAAATCCAGCCGTTACCGGATCACGCTGGAACGGTACATCGACGGAATCGCGGCTGCCAGCGGCTCGGCCTACCTCAATTACGACGCGCAGACAGGCGAACTTTTGTCCTACAGCGCTGACTTTGGCAGCGAAACGTACCCTGCCAAAGTACCTAAACATCTGTCTGGCGACGAAGCCGTCCAGGCGTGGTGGAAGGAGTCGGAGGCAGAAGCGGTGTACGCCCTGGAGCCGCTCAGCGAGGAAGACAACAAAAAGGTACAGGAGCAGCCATCCTACATTCCGAAAAGGACGGCGAAGCTCGTTTACCGCGTAACGTCCACGCCGTTTGAGCAGCCTTACTACCTCGATGCGGCTACAGGCGAGTGGCGCTCTACTGCATCCGGAAAAGTGCTCAACCTGCACCGCCAGGCACCGCTCGACCTCAAGGGCCATCCGGCCGAGAAGGAACTGCTTTTGATGTACGAATACGATGCGCTCTCGCTGGAGGATGGCAAAATCTTGCCGCAAAAGCCGATCACACGCGGCGAAATGATCGAAATGCTGATGATTAGTCTGAACCAGGGACGCCACTACCCGATGTACTCCCTGGAGCGCAAGGCGACCTACAGCGACGTGGCAAACGGCTCGCGCTTCTTCTCTGCCGTCGAAGGCGCCGTGGACCGCGGCCTTTTGGACAAAAACGCTTCCAAGCTGAACCCGGATGAGCCGATCACCCGCGAAGAACTGGCCGACATGATCGTGCGCGCGCTCGGCTACAACAAGCTGGCGGACTACCCTGGCATGTTCCAGTCGCCGCTCACCGACATCGGCAACGCCAAGCATCGCGCTTCGATTATTATCGCTACGACACTGGGCATCGTGCCGACCGACAAGACGAAGTTCCAGCCGCAGGGCGCGGTGTCGCGGGCGGATGCAGCCGTTACGTTTACCCGCTTCCTGGAAAAACGCGGCAACGCAGATACGGAGTCGGTCTTCATCCGGGATTAAACGGGAGCAACGAGGAACAGCGCCATTTCTTCCATGAATGGCGCGTTTCTTTTCTCTTGACTTATCCATACCTCGCCTAGTATGATTGATTGTATGTGTACAGGGTAGCATTGATTGTAGGTAAAAACGGAAGGATGTACCCTCTTAGTTCCCTCCCTTTACAGACTGCGGCTGAATATCTGTGAGGAGCACGATGCGGAAACGCTACCGTCCGAAGTTCGTGTAGATAAAGTAGGAACTAACCTGCCGGAAGTAAACACCTACGAATCCAATTTAAAGGAGACTGAATACATGTCACGTTACACAGGACCTCGCCACAAACTGGCTCGTCGTCTGGGCATCTCCCTCGACGGTACAGGAAAAGACATCAAGCGCAACTTCCCTCCGGGCCAACACGGTCACAACAACCGTCGTAAACTGTCCGAGTACGGAATCCAACTGCAAGAAAAGCAAAAACTGCGCCACATGTTCGGCCTTAACGAAAAACAATTCCGCCGCACTTTCGACCAAGCTAGCAAAATGGCTGGCGTAGTCGGTGAAAACTTCATGAAATTGCTGGAATCCCGCCTGGACAACCTGGTGTACCGCATGGGCTTTGCTCCAACTCGCCCTGCTGCTCGTCAGTTGGTAAACCATGGTCACTTCCTGGTAAACGGCAAAAAAGTGAACATCCCATCCTACCGCGTACAACCGGGCGATGTGATTTCCATCCGTGAAAAGTCCCGTGGTCTGCAACTGATTAAGGACTCTCTGGAAAGCCGTAACTTCCTGCCAAACTACATCTCTTTCAACGATGCTGCTGCTGAAGGTACTTACACTCGTCTGCCAGACCGTGAAGAAATGCCTTCCGAAATCAACGAAGTTCTGATCGTTGAGTTCTACAGCCGTTAATCGTCTGAAAACAAAAAGAGCAGTGCCGCCCGTCGGCCTGCTCTTTTTTATTTGTCCGGATTCCTTTGCCGCTGAAAGCGGGCAGCTTTTCCTTTTCGGACATTTTGCCTACTCTAGCTCCCCTCTCCCGGGTCGCCTCATGACACCGGGTAGTAAATCAGCATGCTGACCTGGGCCAGCCCCTTCCCCTGATTGCGATAGCTGTGCGGTCTGTCGGCCTTGAAGCGGATCGAATCGCCAGCGTGCAACGTATGTGTTTCTTCCTGGATCGCAACCGTCAACTCCCCGGAAAAAACAGTCAAAAATTCTTCCGTCCCCTCTCTGTGCGCCCCGGAGCTTAACAATCCACCCTCCTCGATCTCGACCGTGTACAGCTCAAAGCGCTTGTCCGCCTCAAAAGGAAAAGCGGGATAAATCCGGTATGCCCCGGCCTGCTCGTCCGTCAAAGCCTGCACCTCTGCCTTGCGCACTACCGTCGTGTCCGGCTGCGGCTTTTGGATGAGCGAGGTAAAGGAGATTTTCAAGCCGTTGGCAATTTTCCACAGCGTCGTGATCGTCGGACTCGATTCGCCCCTTTCGATCTGGCCGATCATCGTCTTGCTCACGCCGCTCAGCTCCGCCACCTTTTCCAGACTTAGCTTCTGCTTTTCCCGTATCTCTCTTACATTTTTGGCCAGCACTCGCTGAATGTCTTCCATGGCGCCAAAACCTCCCGTGTACAATATAACGACCGGATTGTAAAATAAAACGCATACAACATAACGACCTATACGGTCATTATAGCACACGATAGAGGAGGGAGATTCACGATGCCTGTCTTGTCCTTTTTGCTTTTTGTATTTGTGTCCCACTTCACGCCTGGTCCCAACAACATCATGGCAATGGTGTTCGCCAACAAGTACGGCCTGAAAAAGACTGTCCGCTTTTGCCTCGGCGTGAGCAGCGGATTTTTGGCCCTCATCTTGCTGTGCAGCTTTTTTCACCTGCTGCTCACGAGCTACATCCCTACGGTTACGCCTTATTTGACCTTTTTCGGCGTCTTGTACATGTGGTATTTGGCGTTCAAAATGCTCACCAGCATCCGCGGGGAGGAAAACAGCGAAGCGGACGCCAAAAACATGTTTGCGACAGGCGTCCTGCTACAGTTCGTCAATCCGAAAGGGGTGCTGTACGGGCTGAGCGTCGTCGGCACGTTCATCCTGCCCTACTTTTCCACGGCGACCAGCCTGCTCGGCGCCGCAGGCTTTGCCAGCTCGTTTTGCTGGAGCTTGTTTGGCTCCCTTTTTCAAAATGTTTTGTCCAGGCACAAGCGCGCCTTTCACGTCGCGATGGCCCTGCTGCTGGTGCTCAGCTCGGTTTTGCTGCTCGTGTAGCCCCCTACGCTTCAACAGTTTTTGACACATTGTGACGCGGCGCGGAACTTCTCGATTGTCCCTTTCATCGCTTCTACCCTCAAGGTTCCTCGTATGGTATAATCAGGAGGTATGCTAGGGGGTCGTAGACTATGTCGAATAACCACACATCTTCCTCTGAACCGTCGAAAAAAAAGCGACGCCGTAGCCGTGGCAGACTGATATGGGTCATCGTTCAGATGGTGTTTCTGCTTGGACTCATGGGAGCTGCTGTCGCCGGAGGAATCGTGACAGGTTATGTTGCCGCACTCGTGAAGGACGAGCCAGTGCGCAGCAAGGAGGAACTGGAGGACAAAATTTTCACCAATTATCTGACTGGATTCGCCTACTACAACGACGGCTCTCTCATCGGCCAACTGCGGGCTGAGGAAGGCGACCGGCGCTTGGTGAAAAAAGCAGACGTTTCTCCTTATTTAATTAACGCCATTATTGCAACAGAAGACAAAAACTACTACCACCATTCAGGCGTTTCCTTCCAGTCCACGCTACGCGGGGCGATTCAGGAATTTACCAACCAACCTGTCGTGACAGGCGGTAGTACGATTACGCAGCAGCTTGTAAAAAATACGATCCTCTCCGCTGAAGTGAGCCACACCCGCAAAGCGCGGGAAATTTTCAGCGCCATCCGGATCGAGCGCATGTTTTCCAAGGACCAGATTTTGGAAGCCTACATGAACGAAATCTACTTCGGAAAAAACGCCAACGGCTCGAACGTTTACGGCGTTCAGGCGGCCGCCAAAGGGATTTTTGGCAAGGATGTAAAGGAATTGAACCTGAGCGAAGGCTCTTATCTCGCGGGCATGATTCAAAACCCTGGCGCCTACTCGCCATTCCGCGCCGAGAGCTACCAGCGCGGCAAGGAACGCCAGAAAATGGTGCTCGACCGCATGCTGGAAAACGGCTACATCACGCAGGCGCAATACGACGACGCGCTCAAAGCCGATCTGAAGGCGCAGGTGGCCAAGCCTACCCAGCAGGCGTATCGCGAAGTTCCGTTTTTGATGATGGAGATCGAGGAGCGGGCCGCCCGTCAGCTCGTCGATGCCGATCTCGCGGAAAAAGGGCGCGACAAGTCGACTATCGGGCGCAACGAATACCGCCAACTGGTCGAGGACAAGCGCCGCGACATTTTGCGCAAAGGCTACAAAGTGCACACGACGATTGACAAAAACGTCTACAGCATCATGCAGGCCGTCGCGGCCGACCCGAAAAACTTCGGGAAAAACCGCACCTACACGATCCGCCGCTCGAACGGCAAGACGGAAAAAATCGAGAACGCGCTGGAAGAAGTCGGCGCCATGCTGATCCACAACAAAACGGGAGCGATCCTGGGGATGATTGGCGGACGCGACTTCTCGGTCGAGCAGACGAACCACGCAACGGTTCCTCGCCAGCCTGGTTCGGCCATGAAGCCGCTGGCGGCGTACGCTCCGGCCTTTGAGCTGGGACTTTTGCAGCCAGCCTCGCCAATCGACGACGCACCTGTGCTGCTCGCCGACGGCCAGAACGGCTCTCACCTGCCGAAAAACTGGAACAACAAATGGCAAGGGATCATGAGCGCGCGGGAAGCGCTGCGGATGTCCTGGAACATCCCGGCGATCAAGACGTATTTGAAGGTCGGAATCCCTACCGCGCTGGAGTACGTCAAGAAAATGGGCATCACCACGCTGGTCGACGCAGACAACTACGCTGCGACAGGCGTAATCGGCGGACTTACATACGGAACGACGGCAGAGGAAATGACCAATGCCTACGCCACGTTTGCCAACCACGGCTCGTTCGTGGACGCCTACCTCATCGACCGGATCGAGGACAGCCAGGGCAAAGTGATCTACCGTCACGAAGCCCAACCCGTGCAAGTGTACAGCGAACAAACCGCTTATTTGATTACGGACATGATGCGTTCCGTCGTCAATGCCGGAACAGGTACGCACATCCGCAAATTCGTTCCGCGCAAGGTCGACGTGGCAGGTAAAACCGGGACTACGAACAACAGCAACGATTTGTGGTTCGTCGGCTACACGCCGGAGCTGTCCATGGGTGTCTGGGTCGGCTTTGACGAACCGTACCCAATGCCGGACGCAGACAAATACGTGCCGATGGTCGTCTGGGGCAAGGTCATGAAGGAAATTATCGAAAAGCACCCACACCTGTCTCCTCCTGACGCTACGTTCCAGAAGCCGTCGGGGATCGTCACGGCGACAGTCGACTCCAAATCCGGGCTGCTGCCAAGCGAGCTGTCCAAGCAGGCGGGGCATTTGATTACCGATCTGTTCAACCGCCGCTTCGTTCCGACGAAGGTGGACGACTCGCACCAAAAAGCGCGCCTGATTACGTACAACGGCGAGCGCTATCTGGCGAAGGAAGGCACTCCGGACGATTTCGTAACCGAAGGCATCTTCTACCGCTCCCCTGATCCGCTCCCTTCCAAGGAGCAGATTCAGGCCAAAAACAAAAGCGTTGCCGTCCAGCCGCCAGATTGGGAACAACGTCTGCCGGACAAGGAAGACCCGCGCACAGAGGTCGGCGGAACGCCAGCCGCTCCAGGCGGCGTCGTCGCAAGCGGCTCCGGCAAGCAGATCGCGCTTTCCTGGCAGTCGGCAAAAGAGCCTGACCTGGTAGGATACCGCATCTACCGCGCCGATGCGCAAAACGGCTTCGTCAAAATCGCCACGGTCAAAGATCCGGCTGAGCTGACTTTCACCGATACGACCGCAAGCCAAAGCGACGTAGGCTACTATGTCACAGCGGTCGACATCGCCGGAAACGAATCTTCGCCGTCTGCCATCGCTTCTGTCGGCGCCCAGACGTGGGAGATTCCAGGCGCAAATCCGGGCACGACGCCGACTGACAACAGCGGAAACGGCCAAACCACTCCTGGCCCATCAGGGTCGGGAGACGGCGGAAACGGCAATTCGAACTCCAATGCGGGCTCGAATACGAACAGCCCGTCTGCCGCGCCGCCTTCCGCTCCGAAATCGCTGTCGATCAAAACGAGCGGAAACAGCGTGAAGCTGTCCTGGAAAGGCAACAGCCAAGCGGAGCAGGTCATCGCCTATAACGTGTATTTCAGCCCCGATGCGGCAAGCGGCTATTTGCTGCTCGACACGGTATCCGCCACGAGCTATACTCACACGGCATCTGTGCCGAACGGCAGCTACTACATCACCGCCGTCAACAGTTACGGAGAATCGCCACATTCGAACAACGTAACAGCAACCACCACAGAATAGACTAAGGTAAGGAAGAATCAGCAGAGATGGTTACAATCGCCATCTCTCTTTTTCTACAAGCATTAGGGGGGGAACCGATGGAACACGTCAAACGCTATCACTCTGCGAGCATGGTCGTGAACGGAAAAGAACTGCTTATCGAAGGACCGATTACAGGGAGATATTTGGCTGACTTGCGCTTCGATGAAGGACTCAAGGCATTTCGCATCCCCGAGCAACAGCATGAGGCCCTGATTGAAATAGCGGATCTCCCGGAAGGCCGCATCATCATCGCCCGGGAAGGGGACCTTGTGCTCGGCTACGTCACCTTCCTCCACCCCGATCCGCTGGAACGCTGGTCCATGGCCAAACTGCCCGATCTGCTGGAGCTTGGCGCCATCGAAATCAGCCACAAGGTACGGGCTGGCGGCGTAGCCAAGAAACTGCTTGAAGTCGCCTTTATGGATGACGCCATGGAAGACTACGTCATTATTACGACCGAGTATTACTGGCATTGGGATTTGAAAGGAACGGGACTCGATGTGTGGCAGTACAGAAAGGTCATGGAAAAAGTAATGGGCAGCGTCGGACTGACCTGGATGGCGACAGACGATCCGGAAATATGCTCGCACCCCGCCAACTGTCTGATGGCCAAAATCGGAAAACGAGTTCCTGCTGAAACAATCGTCGCTTTTGATGCCATGCGCTTTCAGAATCGCTTTCTTTATTAGTCTGGACATCTTTTCCATAGGATGCAAGGAGGCCCTCATTCATGCGCGTAGAAGATATCATGCGAAAAAACGTCGTTTCCATTCAGCCTGCGACTACCATCGGAGAATCCCTACTGCTGCTCAAAGCCAATCGCATCAGGCATTTGCCCGTCATTGAAAATGACATGCTGGTCGGCATCGTCTCAGACCGCGATCTGCGCGATGCCCTTCCCTCCCGCCTGCTTACCCATGATGACGACGACACCGTCCTGCACAAGCCTGTGGCTGACATCATGCAAAAACAGGTCATCACCGCCCACCCGCTTGACTTCATCGAAGACGCCGCCCTGCAAATTTACGAGCATAAAATCGGTTCGCTGCCGATCGTGGAAGGAAGCCGCCTGGTCGGGATTGTGACGGAATCCGACCTGTTTTCCAGCCTGATTGAGCTGTTCGGCGTCAACAAGCCCAGCTCCCATATCGAGGTAGAAGTAGAAGATCGCGTCGGCATGCTGGCAGAGGTCAGCCAGGTGTTTCGCGAAGCCCAGGTCAACGTCACCAGCGTCATTGTGTTTCCAGGCAAAAACCCCGGGAAAAAGAACCTGGTCTTCCGCGTCCAGACGATTGATCCGCGCGTCGTGACCCAATTGCTGCTGCAAAGAGGCTTTGACGTCATCGGACCGACAGACGGGGGGGTACTCCTGTGAGCCGGAACGCTCGTCTGATCTACTCCCCCGACTACACGAAGTATTACTTTCACGATGACCACCCGTTTAATCAGCGCCGTCTGCTGCTCATGCACGATCTGATGAGCAGCTACGGCCTGCTCACAGAGTCAGACTTGCTGGCGCCGCGCATGGCAACGGACGACGAGCTCGCCCTCGTCCACGACAGGCGCTACATCGAGTTCGTCCGCGAGCAGGGGCACAGCGAAGCAGAGCTGCCGCAGGCGATGAGCTACGGCCTTGGCACCGAGGACGTCCCCTGTTTTCGGAATATGCACGAATCGGCTGCCCTCATTGTCGGAGGGACGCTGAATGCCGTCGATGCTGTCATGCAAGGAGAGGCAGCGCACGCCTTCAATCCGGCGGGCGGGCTGCACCACGCTTTTCGCGGACGCGCTTCCGGCTTTTGCATCTACAACGACTGCTCCGTCGCCATCGCCTATTTGCGCAAGCATTGGAATGCCCGCGTCATGTACATCGACACGGATGCGCATCATGGCGACGGCGTCCAATGGGCGTTTTACGATGATCCTAATGTCCTGACCGTTTCCATCCATGAGACGGGAAAATACCTGTTTCCAGGAACGGGCAATCTGTCGGAACGCGGGGATGGAAGCGGTTACGGATTTTCCGTCAATGTCCCGCTCGACGCCTTCACGGAAGACGATTCGTTTTTGGAGGTATACGAGGAGCTGGTAGCCAAGCTGGCGCACGGCTTCAAGCCGGACGTGATCTTGACGCAAAACGGCTGCGATGCGCATACGTTTGATCCGCTGACGCACCTCTCCTGCTCGATGAAAATTTACCAGTCGATTCCCCGGCTTGCCCATCGGCTCGCCCATGAGTATTGCGACGGCCGCTGGATCGCGGTAGGCGGCGGGGGCTACGACATTTGGCGGGTCGTGCCGCGAGCGTGGACGCTGCTTTGGAGCGAAATGAGCGATCAGCCGCTGGAAGACGGCGACCTGCCGCCCGGCTGGCTTCAGCGCTGGCAGCCGCAGACTGATTTGC
The DNA here is from genome assembly GCF_057543335.1 of Brevibacillus sp. YAE8. NCBI lineage: Bacteria > Bacillati > Bacillota > Bacilli > Caryophanales > Paenibacillaceae > Brevibacillus > Brevibacillus sp. YAE8. The sequence goes on along the minus strand of NZ_BAAIYG010000027.1, from coordinate 17,688 downwards.
AGTTGCCGCTGCGCCTGTTTGACGAACCGTTTCCGGCGATTCCCCGCCGGGCGGAGATTACCGAAAAAAACCGGATTACTCTGGAGCGGGCAATTCTGTACGCGCCGACTGGAGCAGGCAAATGAGTTTGCTTGCTCTTTTTTTGCTCTCCTGTGCGTGGCAAGAGGCAAGAGGGAACAAAAAAAGCGGGCAGACCGCGCATCCCCTTGCGATGCCGTTCTTCCCGCTTCTTCGTTTTTCGCTATTTTTGCACAAGTGCTTCCAACTCAGCCGGTGCAAAGCCTTTGACCGCTTTGTCGCCGACGACTGTCACCGGAACGCCCATGAAGCCAAAGCGCTCGACTTCCTCCTGGTAAGCGCGGCTGGTCATGACGTCGCGCACTTCGAAGGAAATGCCTTTTGCCGTCAGCCATTGCTTGACCATGTCGCAATCGACGCAGTTTTTCGTCGAGTAGACGATCACTCCCGGTTGCGCCGCGCCTGTGGAGGCGGTCAGCATGTTGCGGACAATCGCGTACGAGCGCTGCGAGGCGAGCTTCGTAAACTCGACAAAATTGACGTGCGCAGAGCCGTCTGCCTTGTCGGACATGGAGCGCACCACGACAAACGGCACGCCGTTCATCGCACATACTTGTCCGACCGCGGCCCCTTCCATCTCTGTGCAGTGAGCGCCGAACTGCTCATACAGCCATTGCACTTTTTCCCGGCTCGCCACGAACTGGTCGCCGGACAAAATACGGCCGCTCACGACCTGGACGCCTGCTTCCAACTCCTTGCCCGCTTCGATCGCCTGCTGCATCAGCTCTTGGTCGGCTTGCCACGTCCACTGCTCGGTAAAAGGAATTTGCCCTGGGGCAAAGCCGAGCGGCGTCACGTCGATATCGTGCTGGAGGCAATCTGTCGAGACGACGATATCACCAATGTTCAATTCCGGGTGAACCGCTCCGGCCACCCCTGTAAAAATGACTCGTTCCACCTGGAACTGGTCGATCAAGATTTGCGTCGTGACCGCAGCGTTGACCTTGCCGACGCCCGATTTGCACAGCACGACTTCTTTTCCTTCCATCTTGCCCGTATAGTAGGTCACTCCGGCTTTGACGGTCGTAGCCGTCTGTTCCATCGCTTCCAGGTACAGCGCAATTTCTTCATCCATGGCGCCGATAATTCCGTACCGCATCATCCATCCTCCTATGCTGTCCATCCGCAGAACGATTACGCCTGCTGTGGTTTCGTGCTCTCCCGGTACTCGATCCGGTGCGGCAGCAGCACCACGTGCTCTTCCACGTTTTCGTTGTTCATGTACTTCGTCAACAGGCGCATCGCCACGGCCCCGATATCGTACATTGGCTGCACCACGGAAGTCAGGCGCGGACGCACCATTTCCACGAGGCGGATGTTGTCGTGGCCGATGACTTCAATATCGCCCGGCACGTTCAGGCCGGAGTCCTGGATGGCGTGGATTGCGCCAATCGCCATTTCGTCGTTGGCGGCGAAAATCGCCGTTGGCGGCTCGGACAGAGCAAGAAATGCCTTCGTCGTCGACAAGCCTGACTCGTAGAAGTAGTTGCCTGTCGCCACCAGTTCCTCGTCCAGCTTGATGCCGCCGTCCTTCAGCGCCTTTTTGTACCCTTCGTAGCGCATCAGGCCGCTGAGCGGGTCGTTAGGCGGACCCGCGATCATCGCGATCCGCTTGTGGCCGCGAGAAACAAGCGCTTCTGTCGCGTCGTAGGCAGCCTGGAAGTGGTCGATGCTCACCGACGGCAGCACGTTGTCCGCATCGCGGGTCGCAGCCAGAACCGTCGGCACCGACGTGCTGGTCAATGCCTGCAAATGGTCCTCCTTGATCTCCGCTCCCAGGAACAACAGCCCGTCCACCTGCTTTTCGAGCAGCGTATTGATGAGCTGCAGCTCCTTTTCCATCCGCTGGTCAGAGTTGCAGAGGATAATGTTGTACTTGTACATGGTAGCAATGTCTTCAATCCCACGCGCCAATTCGGAAAAAAACAAACTGGAGATATCCGGGATGATGACACCGACGGTTGTTGTTTTTTTGCTGGCGAGACCGCGGGCAACGGCATTGGGTCGATACCCCAGACGTTCAATTGCAGCCAGTACCTTTTTTCGGGTCAACGGCTTTACGTTCGGATTTCCGTTGACGACACGGGAGACGGTCGCCATCGAAACCCCCGCTTCTCTTGCCACGTCGTAGATTGTAACCGGCATCACACACCCTCACTTTCCCTATATATTGGTTTTCATAGTTATTTTCATAAATATATGCACCTATGATACGACAAGCCGTATATCGATGCAATCGTTTTTGCGGCCTTTTCCGCCGTTATTTCATTAGTTTGTTCATCGTTTTCAAAAGCTCGTCAATTACTTCGCTATCGCCTTGCTGGATGCGCTCGATGACACAGCTTTTCATGTGTCCTTCCAGCAGCATTTTGCCCACGGCATTCAAGGCGGACTGCACAGCCGCGATCTGGTTGAGAATGTCGTCGCAGTAGACGTCCTTTTCCACCATCCCGCGTATCCCGCGAATTTGCCCCTCGACCCGGTTGAGCCGGGAGACGAGATTCGATTTGATTTTATCAGGCCGCACGGTGGCGCGATCAGACGAGCAGCAGTGGTCACGATCATTCATCTGGCATTGCCTCCTTTGCCGATATCAGCACTTAAATCCTAGCTTACTTGGTCGGCCCAAGGTTCGTCAAATAAGAAAGGCCCTTCCCGCGCGCAGGAAGGGCCAGCAAACTCACTTCAAACTGTTTCGTTATCCTCTTGCAGCTACGACTTCGCCTTTGTACAGGCCGGAAGCGAGCAATTCGTCCACGAACTCGTTGAATTGAGGAATGTTGAGCTGTTGCTTCGCATCGGACAGCGCTACGTCCGGGTCCGGGTGAACCTCGACCATGACGCCGTCGGAGCCGATTGCAAATCCTGCTTTGGCGCAAGGCAGCAACAGGTCGCGGCGGCCAGTGGAGTGTGTCACATCGACGAATACTGGCAAGTGCGTTTCCTGCTTGAGCAGCGGCACAGCCGAGATGTCGAGCGTGTTGCGCGTCGCTTTTTCGTAAGTGCGGATACCGCGCTCACACAACATCACTTGCGCATTGCCTTCGGAGACGATGTACTCGGCTGCGTAGATGAATTCCTCGATCGTTGCCGCCAAGCCGCGCTTGAGCAGGATAGGTTTGTTCACGCGGCCCGCTGCTTTCAGCAATTCGAAGTTTTGCATGTTGCGCGCACCGATTTGGATGACGTCGATGTACTCGGCTGCCATTTCCAGATCGGCAGGCGTCACGATTTCGCTGATGGTTACGAGGTTGAACTCGTCCCCGATGCGCTTCAAGATTTTCAAACCTTCTACGCCAAGACCTTGGAAGTCGTATGGAGACGTACGAGGCTTGTATGCGCCGCCGCGCAATGTTCTCAGACCGCGCTTCGCGTGGTTCTCCGCGACAGCTCTCACTTGCTCGTAGCTTTCTACGGAGCAAGGGCCAGCGATCAGGATCGGACTCTTTCCGCCGAACTCGACGCCTTTTACCGTAATCACGGTGTCTTCCGCTTTTTTCTTGCGGCTGACCAGCAGTACTTTTTTCTTGTCTTCGTTTTGCAGTTCCAAAGATACTTGGAAAATTTGCTTGAACAGGTGGCGGACTGTGCTGTCGTTGAACGGACCTTTGTTGTTTTCCACGATCAGGTTGAGCATTTGGCGCTCGCGCTCAGGATCGAAGCGGCTGCTGCCCTGCTTTTCCTTTTCTTTGCCCAGCTCTTGCACCAATGTCGCCCGCTGGTTGATTAAATCCAAGATTTGCAGATTGATTTCGTCTATCTGCTTGCGCATGGTTTCAATTTGGTCGTGTGCCATGTGTCTCTCCACTCTCCTCTTTTTATATGGGTCAACTAGGTGGTTGGCGATAAATTAGGGTTATTATAATCGATTCATACTCCCTTGTCAGCAGTTTAGCGCCAAAAAGCGCGAAAGTAAATTATTTATGTTTTTTTACCTTTGCAAATTCTTCGCCAAAAACGGGAAGATTCCTTGTTTCGACAGGATTCTTTGTCGCTTGGGTCGAATCAAATGGATATATGTTCTAACTGCTTTCTTCATCTATTCCTGCAGATTTACACGAAAACGAGGGAGTGACTTGCCTTTGTCAGCCTATACAGAACCAGGCTCCCCTGAGCTGATTTTTTCCTTAGATATCGGAACGCGCAGCGTCGTCGGACTGATTGTGGAATCGACAAAAGACCAGTTTCGCGTGCTGGATTGCGCGATTCGCGAGCACGACGAGCGCTCCATGCTGGACGGTCAGATTCACGACGTCGTCGCTGTCGCGAAGGTCATCAAGCAAATAAAAGAAGAACTGGAAGAAAAACACGGCCCGCTGCACCAAGTAGCCGTGGCGGCAGCCGGCCGCTCGCTACGCACCCGGCGCGTGCGCGTGGACATGCCGTTGTCCAGACACGCGTTTATTACGCGCGAGGATGTCGTGGCGCTGGAGTTTGCCGCGGTGCAGGAAGCACAGGCTGATCTGGCGAAGGAGCTGCGCGAGCAAGATGTCACGCGTTATTACTGTGTCGGCTACAGCGTCGTCAACTACTATCTGGACGAAGAGCTGATCGGCAGCCTGATCGACCAGCGCGGCGATACGGCCAGCGCAGACGTGATCGCGACGTTCCTCCCGCGGGTCGTCGTCGACTCGCTGATCGCCGCCCTGAAGCGGTGCGATCTGGAGATGCAGGCGCTCACGCTGGAGCCGATTGCCGCCATCAACGTGCTCATCCCTGTGACCATGCGCAGGCTCAACATTGCCCTCGTCGACATCGGCGCGGGCACCTCTGACGTCGCCTTGACCGAGGAAGGCGCGATTACGGCTTACGGCATGGTCCCGGTAGCCGGAGACGAGATCACAGACGCGCTGATGAATGCCTTTTTGCTCGATTTTCCGATGGCAGAAGAGGTCAAGCGCCTGCTCTCCACCCGTGAGTCCGTCACCTTCACGGACATTCTCGGCATGGAGCATACGATGAGCGCAGCCGAAATAACCAGCGCGATTGAGGCTGACATCTCGCAGCTCGCAGAGAAGATCGCGACGAAAATCATCGAGCTGAACGGCAAAGCGCCGCAAGCTGTCATGCTGATCGGCGGCGGCAGCCTCACTCCTGGCTTGACGGGAAAAGTCGCCCAGTTTTTGAACATGCCTGCCGCGCGCGTCGCGGTCAGAGGCGGCGATGCCATCAAGCAGTTCGTGGGAGACAATCCGGCGCTCAGCGGCCCGGAGTTTGTGACGCCAGTCGGAATCGCGGTTGCCGCACGCCGCCATCCTCTGCGCTACGTCACCGTCACGGTCAACGACACGCCGCTGCGTATTTTCGACCTGCGGAAAATGTCCTTGGGCGATTCCTTGATTGCCGCCGGGCTGGACATTCGCCGTCTCTACGGCAGACCGGGCCTGGCGATGAGCGTCACCGTCAACGGGAGGATGAAAATGATTCCCGGCGGTCACGGCACGCCTCCGGTCATCTTGAAAAACGGCGAAGCGGCGAGTCTCGACTCGCCGATTGCCGACGGGGACAGCATTACAGTGGTCGCCGGAACTAACGGCGTGGACGCCAGCGTCATGGTGCGCGACCTGCTCGACCAGTTGGACACATTGGACATCCTCTGCAACGACCGTCCGCTCTCGCTCGGGCCAGTGATCCGGGTAAACGGCACCCCTGCCGAGCTTGACGACCAGTTGAGCGATCGCGCAGAAGTCGAGATTCGCCTCCCCCGCACCGTGTCCGAGGTGCTGGAGTCAGCCGGGCTGTTCCCGTCAGAAAAACAGCCTGCGCAAACCGGGCTGCATTTCAGCGTGAACGGCCAGTCTTATACGCTGCCTTCCCACAATCCGGTCCTCTTGTTAAACGGCAAGCCCGCCGCTTACAGCGATTCTGTGCGGCAAGGCGATGAGCTGCACTATCGCCTGGAGGAAGTTCCGCCGCCGGCCATTCGCGATGTGATTCCGCTGGAAGAGTGGGTCCAGGAGACGATGACTGTGTACTTTAACGGCGAACGCGTAGTGCTGCCAGTGGCGCAAGTGTCGATCACCGTGGACGGAAAAGCGGCCGCGGCAGACGAGCTGGTGCCGGACGGCGCGGTGATTACCGTAAAATCTACGCCAGCCGCTCCGCCTGTATTCAGCGACGTCTTCCGCTTTGTCAACTTCTCGCTGGAGAAGCCGGAAAGCGAAAGCATCTCCGGTTTTGTCATGCTGGTGAACGGCGAGCAAGCCAGCTTCCAGACCGAGCTGAAAAGCGGAGACAAGCTGGAGCTGTATTGGGAGTAGCCATCTGAAAAGCTTGACTCACCAAGCCGTGAGGAAGATTTATCTGCACAAAAAAAGAGCTGCGGAATTGAACCGACAGCTCTTTTTTGCGTGATGATGTCTTTTAAGCCCCTACCGCCTGGCTGATCGCATCCTTGGTAATTTTCCAGTGCGACGTGTGCCATTTCACTTCGCCGTCTTCCAGCAGGAAAATTTGCGGGGATTCGTGCTTGATCGCAAAACGCTCGGCGACCGCGTTGGACACCGGGCGATCTTCCCGCACCAGGATGACAGCCGCTTCCAGCGAATGCTCCAGCAAGTACGCCTGGAACTCCTCGTAAGCAGACGTGCTGATCGGGCAGATGGTGCTATGCTTGAACAAAAGCTTTTTGCCTTTTTGGGCCACGAACTGGTCCAGTTCCTCGAGCGAATGAAGCTGTTTTTGTGCCACCATGTATCTCTCCTTTTGAGTCGCTATTGGTTTTCAGTATAGCGAAATCTGGATAGCGAAGTCTACGTTTGCGGTGCAGGGAGCAAAAAGCGGCCGCGCGGACATACCAAAAAGGAGCCGCCTGCAACAGCGCCTCCTTTTTCTTATACCATGATTTTTGTCAATCGCTCACGCAATTCCAGCATCCATTTTTGATCGCCTAGGGACTGCGCCAACAAAAACAGATCCAGAAGCTCGTTGACCCTCTCGCCCAGCACTTCTCGCACCGAAGAGTCTGCCTTCTCATTAGCAATAAGTACCAATAAGTTGGATAACTCTGACAACTCTTCAAACTCGATCGCCTGGCGCTGCGGATGTTGGCCCAGTTCCTCCATGAGTGATTTCAAATCATCCTTAATCACATCTACCACCTGAGAATGAGCGCAGCAATCGTCAACGCAAACGTGTACGGGCACATTCATGATTTTCACCCGTTTTTTATACACGACATTGCGCAGGACGATCTCCATGTCATTCCCGCAGCGGCTGCATTTCTTTTGCACAAAGTTCACCCCTAACTATCTACATATGTATACCTCTCATACTATTCGTGACCGCCTTCTTCAATCCTGCTAAACGCCAGGTGGTACATGGTGGATACAGTGGCAGATATAGTACGGCACAGACTGGTCCTTTTGGCACTGGAACAAACGTTTTTCTCCGCATATAAGCCCAGCGCCCGCACGTGAAAAAACGAAAAAACGATGCCCTCCAGCTTGAGAGCATCGTTTTTGGCTGCCGGCTTTTGCCGTGCTTATGCGTAAATCGCGTTGACCTTTTCACAGTGCGGGCAGACAGCTACCTTGCCGGAATGCCCTGCCTCGTCTTCCACCCGGTATCCTGTAATGCGCTCTGAAAAGCAAAACAAGCATTCCGTATTGAAATCCATATCGTACTGGGCTTTCCACACAATGGATTTGAAATCCTCGCCTACATTGATGGTAATTGGGACAAGATCGTGCACAAGACTCGATGATGATCTTTGCATCGCCATAACATCCTTTCGTTTTTTGCAAAGTCTTTTCGTATCCTCTAGCTTTTCCTGCTTTTCAGAATAATAAACATGCAAAGTGATGTGGGCCAAACTGAAAGAATCTTCCCAAAAATGGGCGAATGCCCGTATCGGGACTGTGCAAAAACCCATATGTTATGGATGTAAGCACAAGAGGCTTAACACACAACAAGGAGGATGTTCATCCTATGAGCAGCATTTTCAATGGAGACCTCGATGATTTCACCTTAGTGTTGATTCTTTTTATCCTGCTGGTCATCATCGGCTGCGGCTGCGATTGACATAGCCATATTGGCGCAGGACGCTGCATATACATGAAGAACCGAATCCTGTAAACGCGTTTCCTCCGCACGCTACCCTTGCATGGGTAGCTTTTTTCTATGCGATTTGTGTACAATACATACTGATATGATATGGAAAGCGAGGGATCCCCTTCCTATGAAAGATCCGCGTATTGAAAAATTGGCAGACGTACTGGTCAACTACTCCACCCGCGTGCAAAAGGGTGAAAACGTTTTAATCTACGCCGTCGGCAATGTGACGGACTTGACGAAAGCAGTCATTGCCAAAGTGTACGAAGCTGGAGGCAATCCTTACGTTCAACTGATCGACCAGAGCATCCAGCGCGAGCTGCTGCTCGGCGTAAACGAAACCCAGCTTGGCGTCATGCGCGAGGCAGACGTCTCCTTCATGAAGCAGATGGATTGCTACATCGGCATTCGCGGCGGCGACAACATTAGCGAGCTGGCTGACGTGCCTGGCGACAAAATGCAACTGTACTCCAAGCTGCTGATGCGCCCTGTGCTCGACGTGCGCGTGCCGGAAACGAGATGGGTCGTGCTCCGCTACCCGAACGCTTCCATGGCCCAGCTTGCCAACATGAGCACTGCTGCCTTCGAAGATTTTTACTTCAAGGTGTGCACGCTCGACTACGGCAAAATGGACAAAGCGATGGACAACCTCGTCGAGCTGATGGAAAAAACCGACAAGGTGCGCATCGTAGGACCAGGCACAGACCTGACCTTCTCGATCAAAGGCATCCCTGCGATCAAATGCGCGGGCGAAGCCAACATTCCGGACGGGGAAGTCTTTACGGCACCTGTGCGCGACTCCGTCAACGGCACGATCGCCTACAACACGCCATCCCCGTACCAAGGCTTTACATACGACAACATCAAGCTGACGTTCAAGGACGGAAAAATCATTGAAGCGACCGCGAACGACACGAAAAAAATCAACGAAGTGTTCGACACCGATGAAGGCGCGCGCTACGTCGGCGAATTTGCGATCGGGGTCAACCCTTACATCCAAAACCCGATGAAAGACATCTTGTTCGATGAAAAAATCGACGGCAGCTTCCACTTTACACCAGGGCAAGCTTACGACGACGCTTTCAACGGCAACAAGTCCTCGATCCACTGGGATCTGGTGATGATCCAGCGCCCAGAGTGGGGCGGCGGCGAAATCTGGTTTGACGACCGCCTGATCCGCAAAGACGGCCGCTTCGTCGTGCCTGAGCTCGAATGCCTCAACCCGGAAAACTTGAAGTAAGCTGTCTGGACCTGGCTTCGCCATGCTTTTTTCGGCCGGCGAAGCCTTTTGCTTGCACAAAAGGCGAAGGACCAAGCGTGTCCAGCTTGCTGCAGCGCAAAAAACAAAGGCTTCGCCGACTGTTTCTGGCGAAGCCTCTTTTGCTTATGCGGTTATCGGTTGGAAAAGCTCATCTGCCGGCCTTATGCTTAGCCGGAGGCAGCGGACAAGGCTGGCTGCTTCACGAGAGTCGGCATCTTTTGCTCCAAAAAGGCAATCGTCGACTCCAGGTGGTGAATCGTGTATTCCCAGCAAAAGCGCTGATATTCGTCAAATTGCAGCTCCAGCTTTTTAAAAGACGCCCGGCTTTGCTGAAGCATTTGCCGTTGCAGATTCAGACAGCTTTCCAGCATGTCTCTTTGCTCCTCTGGCGTGCGGCTCTTGCCGAAGAAAATTTTCACCAGCATGTCGGAGCGTAGCACCGGAGGCAAAATCGGCGTCTGGATTTCCTGACGGAACACTTCTTTTCCTTGTGCCGTGATCTGGTACAAAATTTTATTGGGCTTTCCAGACTGGATCACTTCTTGCTTGGTGACCAGTCCTTCTTCCTCCAGCTTGCGCAGCGCAGGGTATATCGCTCCAAAGCTGGCGTCGTAGAAAAATCCAATGCTATTGGAAAACGCCTGCTTGATATCGTACCCACTCATCTCTCCGTAGCTCAAAAAGCCAAGTATGATCGTTTTTACATCCATCTCTTCGCATCCTCCATTATCTTTCTTTTTCTCTCTCTACAGACAAGGCAGATTATTCCCTCTTTTCAGACAAGTACAGGTATTCATCTGCTTAGCCTTTATGTTCAAAATATTCTCTAACTACATGTATTATAATTCGATTCTAATAATTATACCAATGCTATTTCTTTATTATATCAATCAAAAATAATGATATAACACACTGGCCGAACCAAATTGGGCGTCCCTTCCCTTTCGCCCCTCCATAAGATGATATATACCTAACTACTGCTGTAGGGGGAGAGATTTGTGAAAAGTAAAAGATGGTCCCAATATACGCGAGTAAAGTACCCTGTGAGCAGCAGCAGTCTGCACCCGTTCAATTTTTTTGTTCCGATTGTAGAGCGAGTTCAGGAGGGAGTCGTCTCCATCGTGACAGAAGACGCCCCCCTTGCTAAAGACGTCGATACCCTGATCCGCAGCCTCATCGATCACGAAGATAAATCGACAACGCCTACCGAGCGCAGCTTCGGCTCCGGATTTATCTTCCATCCTAGAGGTTATATCTTGACCAGCGAGCATGTCATCGGCAAATCGAAAAATATTTTTGTCAAGCTGTTCAACGGCAAGGTATTTGAAGCCAAGCGCATCATCGCTGATCGAGTCAGAGATTATGCTGTCATTAAAATTGACGCGGACTGCAAGCTTTACCCTTTGCCGCTCGGCAACTCTTCTCATACCAAGGTTGGTGAATGGGTCATCAGTGTCGGTTCCCCGCTTGCTGCCATAGCGACAAAAACCAGGCTATCGCTCAGACTCCGGCGCGGCGCACCTTCTCCGGAGCCATCCGGTTTTGCCTGCTGCGGGCAAGGTAGAGCGCGAACTGCACCGGACGCTCGATGGCTTTGGCATACGTGTCCAGCTCCCCGATCTGGCGAAAAACTTCGCGTCCCGGCTTCGGATTGACCTCGATCAGCCACACCTGCCCGTTCACATCCACTCCGATGTCCAGACCAAACTCCATCATCCGGCCGAAATAGTCCTCCAAGGTGCTCGCCACCTCATGGGCAAGCAAGTGGCATTCCCGGATGGTGTGCGGCGCCTGCCTTCTCCCGAAACAGCTTTCGATCAGCGGCACAAATGGAACTGCCCGTCCTCCGCCGTGCAGATTGGAAGTGGAGCTGCCTGGCTCCCCGATGCGAACCCCGCTGCCTGTCACACTCCATTCGCCTTCCGCGTCTTTTTGGATTAACACCCGCACATCCACCACATGATTGGGGATCAGCCCGAGATCAAGCCCTTGCTGCACCAAAAAGTTGCCATCGGCAATTCGCTGCTCCGCAACCCAGCGGCCGACCCAGTTCTCCACGGCCGCCTTGCTGTCCAGCCTGGCCGTATGCACCTGATACTGCTTGTCGCGCCCGGAAAGGGCATATTCCTTGCCGACAGCCGCTACCCGCAAAATGCTTTTGCCGCCGGAACCGTTCCCCGGCTTGACATACACCAGCGGGTAACGCGCCAGCATGCTTGTCATTTTCTTTTTTTCGTACAAATGCGTCTCGGGAATCCAGCGTTTGACCCGTTCGTCTTTGGCCAGCAGTTGCGTCACGCGCCACTTTTTGGAAAACGGGCTGTTCGCAAAGAAAAACAGGTCGCTGTTGCGCATGCGGATGTACTCTGGCACGCGCCGCCGATAACGGTCAATAACCACCTCCGGCCAGGGAAACCATCGGCTGGTCCAGCCGCCCCCTGCTTTCGGCACAAAGCCTCTGATCTTTTTTTCTTTTCCGTGTACGTCCTGATGCGAAAACAGGTAGATTTCTGCCCCCAGCTTCTGCCCGGCCAGCACGAGCTTGCGCAAATAGTCCGGCTCGCCAAAGCGCTGTCCCTGGCGCCAGGTCAAAATCCCGATCACCCGTTTGGGAAGCATCTTAACACCCTCTTCTTCTCGAATCGTTCGCCACAGTTTATGTGCGTTTGCCTGCATGCGAAACGCTTCGTTGGCGAATCGGGCTTGATCGCCTCCAGGCCCATCCGCAGGCGGTCGGCCAAATTCGTCCGCATACATACGGGCCCAATAGGCAACAACATAGAGGGGCGGTCCCCAAACACTTCGTTACTTACTTTTTTCAAGCTTATCTGGTACAATAAGCGATAACACAACCATGCAATATAGAGGTGACGCCGACATGAGTCAAGAGTTTGCTGGCGAACACATGTGTCCCAAGTACGAATGCGCCATTAATGTCCTGGGCAAACGCTGGACAGGTCTAATCATTCACGTGTTGCTGCGCGGCGCTGTTCGCTTCAAGGATATTCGCGAGATGGTTCCGCACATGAGCGACAAAATGCTCTCGGAACGGCTGAAAGAGCTGGAGGAGCTGGGAATTTTGGAGCGCAAGGTATATCCGGAAATCCCTGTTCGCATCGAGTATGAATTGACAGAAAAAGGAAGGGATCTGCGTCCGGTCATTGAATCCATTCACGAATGGGGACAAAAATGGATGTAGCGTCGCCCCACTTGTCCAAAAAAGGATGAGCGGGGTTTTTTTGTGCTTGGAAACGCCGAGTTTTCTTTTGCGGGCCAGGCATACAAACCGGCATTTTGCTGTAGACTCTAGCAACCTCAGTCGACGGGAGGGAATCCGATGCGAACGGCTGTCTACATGCGCGTCAGCACCGAAGACCAGGCGCGGGAAGGCTTTTCGATCCCGGCCCAGCGGGAAAAGCTGTTGGCTTACGTTCACTCTCAAGGGTGGGAGGTTGCGGCGATCTACGCCGACGAAGGGATCAGCGCCAAGGACACAAACCGCCCCGCGCTCAAGCGGCTCCTGCGCGATATCCGGGAAGGGAACATCGACGTCGTGCTCGTCTATCGGCTCGATCGCCTCACCCGCTCCGTGCTGGATTTGTATCGGCTGCTGCAGGAATTTGAAAAGTACGACGTGCGCTTCAAAAGCTGCACGGAGGTGTACGATACGACGACGGCGATCGGCCGGCTGTTTATTACGCTGGTGGCGGCGCTTGCGCAGTGGGAGCGGGAAAATTTGGCGGAGCGGGTCAAGCTCGGCATGGAGCAAATGGCGCGGGAACGCAAACGGCCAGGCGGCCCGCCGCCTTTTGGTTACGAGCTTCTGGCCGGGGAATTGACTGTCCAGCCCGCGGAGGCCGCTGGCGTGCGCGAGATGTTTGCCCGCTACGAAAAAGGCGAGTCTCCCCGCCAGATCGCCGAATGGGCGAACCGCGAAGGTCTGCGCGGAAAAAATGGCGCACGCTGGAGTGCAAGCGCCGTCCTGCGCCTGTTGAAAAACCCGGTGTACCACGGGGCTTTGCGCTGGAACTACACCGATTCGCTCCAGCGCCAAAACGCGCCCGAGGAGTGGATTATCGAGGAAGCGACGCATCCTGCGATCATCGACAAAGCGTGCTTTGCCCGCGTGCAAAAAAAAATGGCGGCACGCGGTTCGCTCCATCCGCGCGTCCTCGGCTCGTCGTTTTCTTTTTCCGGTCTGCTCTACTGCTCGCGCTGCAACGCGCCGATGCGCGGAAAAACGGCGAAGAGCAAAAGCGGCGGGAGGCTGTATGTGCATCGCTACTATTTATGTAAAAACAAGCAGGCTGGTCGCTGCGACGCCCCTGCCATCCGCGAAGATCGGCTGGAGCAGGCGATTCTCACCGAGCTGATGCGCTATGCAAAAGAAGCGCTCGCCGCTTATGCGGAAGCACGGGAATCGCTTCGCCCAGTCGCTGGCGCGAGCGCAGAGGAGCTGGAGCGGAAGCGGGAGCGCAAACGGCGGCGCTGGGAGGCAGCCTACGAGGAAGGGCTGCTCTCCCTCGAAGCGTTTCGCGAAAAAATGGCGGCATTGCAATCGGAAGCGGACGAATCGAATCCTCCGCGAGCTGCCTTCCTCCCTGCTGCTCCTCTCCCCGACCCCAGCCTGCTGACGGAGTGGCCCCTCATCTGGTCCCATGCCAGCGAGGAAGAACGCCGCCTGCTCGTCTCCATTCTCATCCGGCGCGTGGAGGCAACCGTATCTTCCACCGCGGCGGGGCAGCGCCAAGAGCGCGCCATCTGCCTTCAGCACCTTGTCTTTCATTAAATAGTCTGCCTCTTTGCACACAGGCGGTTCCCCGCTTGCTGCCATAGCGACAAAAACCAGGCTATCGCTCAGACTCCGGCGCGGCGCACCTTCTCCGGAGCCATCCGGTTTTGCCTGCTGCGGGCAAGGTAGAGCGCGAACTGCACCGGACGCTCGATGGCTTTGGCATACGTGTCCAGCTCCCCGATCTGGCGAAAAACTTCGCGTCCCGGCTTCGGATTGACCTCGATCAGCCACACCTGCCCGTTCACATCCACTCCGATGTCCAGACCAAACTCCATCATCCGGCCGAAATAGTCCTCCAAGGTGCTCGCCACCTCATGGGCAAGCAAGTGGCATTCCCGGATGGTGTGCGGCGCCTGCCTTCTCCCGAAACAGCTTTCGATCAGCGGCACAAATGGAACTGCCCGTCCTCCGCCGTGCAGATTGGAAGTGGAGCTGCCTGGCTCCCCGATGCGAACCCCGCTGCCTGTCACACTCCATTCGCCTTCCGCGTCTTTTTGGATTAACACCCGCACATCCACCACATGATTGGGGATCAGCCCGAGATCAAGCCCTTGCTGCACCAAAAAGTTGCCATCGGCAATTCGCTGCTCCGCAACCCAGCGGCCGACCCAGTTCTCCACGGCCGCCTTGCTGTCCAGCCTGGCCGTATGCACCTGATACTGCTTGTCGCGCCCGGAAAGGGCATATTCCTTGCCGACAGCCGCTACCCGCAAAATGCTTTTGCCGCCGGAACCGTTCCCCGGCTTGACATACACCAGCGGGTAACGCGCCAGCATGCTTGTCATTTTCTTTTTTTCGTACAAATGCGTCTCGGGAATCCAGCGTTTGACCCGTTCGTCTTTGGCCAGCAGTTGCGTCACGCGCCACTTTTTGGAAAACGGGCTGTTCGCAAAGAAAAACAGGTCGCTGTTGCGCATGCGGATGTACTCTGGCACGCGCCGCCGATAACGGTCAATAACCACCTCCGGCCAGGGAAACCATCGGCTGGTCCAGCCGCCCCCTGCTTTCGGCACAAAGCCTCTGATCTTTTTTTCTTTTCCGTGTACGTCCTGATGCGAAAACAGGTAGATTTCTGCCCCCAGCTTCTGCCCGGCCAGCACGAGCTTGCGCAAATAGTCCGGCTCGCCAAAGCGCTGTCCCTGGCGCCAGGTCAAAATCCCGATCACCCGTTTGGGAAGCATCTTAACACCCTCTTCTTCTCGAATCGTTCGCCACAGTTTATGTGCGTTTGCCTGCATGCGAAACGCTTCGTTGGCGAATCGGGCTTGATCGCCTCCAGGCCCATCCGCAGGCGGTCGGCCAAATTCGTCCGCATACATACGGGCCCAATAGGCAACAACATAGAGGGGCGGTCCCCAAACACTTCGTTACTTACTTTTTTCAAGCTTATCTGGTACAATAAGCGATAACACAACCATGCAATATAGAGGTGACGCCGACATGAGTCAAGAGTTTGCTGGCGAACACATGTGTCCCAAGTACGAATGCGCCATTAATGTCCTGGGCAAACGCTGGACAGGTCTAATCATTCACGTGTTGCTGCGCGGCGCTGTTCGCTTCAAGGATATTCGCGAGATGGTTCCGCACATGAGCGACAAAATGCTCTCGGAACGGCTGAAAGAGCTGGAGGAGCTGGGAATTTTGGAGCGCAAGGTATATCCGGAAATCCCTGTTCGCATCGAGTATGAATTGACAGAAAAAGGAAGGGATCTGCGTCCGG
This sequence comes from Brevibacillus sp. YAE8, assembly GCF_057543335.1. Taxonomy (NCBI): domain Bacteria; kingdom Bacillati; phylum Bacillota; class Bacilli; order Caryophanales; family Paenibacillaceae; genus Brevibacillus; species Brevibacillus sp. YAE8. The sequence goes on along the minus strand of NZ_BAAIYG010000027.1, from coordinate 1,782 downwards.
TCATTGAATCCATTCACGAATGGGGACAAAAATGGATGTAGCGTCGCCCCACTTGTCCAAAAAAGGATGAGCGGGGTTTTTTTGTGCTTGGAAACGCCGAGTTTTCTTTTGCGGGCCAGGCATACAAACCGGCATTTTGCTGTAGACTCTAGCAACCTCAGTCGACGGGAGGGAATCCGATGCGAACGGCTGTCTACATGCGCGTCAGCACCGAAGACCAGGCGCGGGAAGGCTTTTCGATCCCGGCCCAGCGGGAAAAGCTGTTGGCTTACGTTCACTCTCAAGGGTGGGAGGTTGCGGCGATCTACGCCGACGAAGGGATCAGCGCCAAGGACACAAACCGCCCCGCGCTCAAGCGGCTCCTGCGCGATATCCGGGAAGGGAACATCGACGTCGTGCTCGTCTATCGGCTCGATCGCCTCACCCGCTCCGTGCTGGATTTGTATCGGCTGCTGCAGGAATTTGAAAAGTACGACGTGCGCTTCAAAAGCTGCACGGAGGTGTACGATACGACGACGGCGATCGGCCGGCTGTTTATTACGCTGGTGGCGGCGCTTGCGCAGTGGGAGCGGGAAAATTTGGCGGAGCGGGTCAAGCTCGGCATGGAGCAAATGGCGCGGGAACGCAAACGGCCAGGCGGCCCGCCGCCTTTTGGTTACGAGCTTCTGGCCGGGGAATTGACTGTCCAGCCCGCGGAGGCCGCTGGCGTGCGCGAGATGTTTGCCCGCTACGAAAAAGGCGAGTCTCCCCGCCAGATCGCCGAATGGGCGAACCGCGAAGGTCTGCGCGGAAAAAATGGCGCACGCTGGAGTGCAAGCGCCGTCCTGCGCCTGTTGAAAAACCCGGTGTACCACGGGGCTTTGCGCTGGAACTACACCGATTCGCTCCAGCGCCAAAACGCGCCCGAGGAGTGGATTATCGAGGAAGCGACGCATCCTGCGATCATCGACAAAGCGTGCTTTGCCCGCGTGCAAAAAAAAATGGCGGCACGCGGTTCGCTCCATCCGCGCGTCCTCGGCTCGTCGTTTTCTTTTTCCGGTCTGCTCTACTGCTCGCGCTGCAACGCGCCGATGCGCGGAAAAACGGCGAAGAGCAAAAGCGGCGGGAGGCTGTATGTGCATCGCTACTATTTATGTAAAAACAAGCAGGCTGGTCGCTGCGACGCCCCTGCCATCCGCGAAGATCGGCTGGAGCAGGCGATTCTCACCGAGCTGATGCGCTATGCAAAAGAAGCGCTCGCCGCTTATGCGGAAGCACGGGAATCGCTTCGCCCAGTCGCTGGCGCGAGCGCAGAGGAGCTGGAGCGGAAGCGGGAGCGCAAACGGCGGCGCTGGGAGGCAGCCTACGAGGAAGGGCTGCTCTCCCTCGAAGCGTTTCGCGAAAAAATGGCGGCATTGCAATCGGAAGCGGACGAATCGAATCCTCCGCGAGCTGCCTTCCTCCCTGCTGCTCCTCTCCCCGACCCCAGCCTGCTGACGGAGTGGCCCCTCATCTGGTCCCATGCCAGCGAGGAAGAACGCCGCCTGCTCGTCTCCATTCTCATCCGGCGCGTGGAGGCAACCGTATCTTCCACCGCGGCGGGGCAGCGCCAAGAGCGCGCCATCTGCCTTCAGCACCTTGTCTTTCATTAAATAGTCTGCCTCTTTGCACACAGGCGGTTCTCCACTTGGATTGGAAAACTCTGTAACTGCCGGAATCATCAGCGCCAAAAACCGCCGCCTTCAGGTTGCCAAGCGAATGTACGAAGAAATTTTCCAGACCGATGCCGCCATCAACCCCGGC
>NZ_BAAIYG010000026.1:0-72331 GCF_057543335.1 Brevibacillus sp. YAE8 | reverse complement strand
CGCAAACGTACTGCTTCGCTCTTCGTTGCTTCGTCATATTGCTGCTGTTTTTGCCCTTTACGTGGCGGCATAAGAAAATCCCCTCCGGTCAACAGTGTTGATCTCATCATACCATGAGGTCTTTTTTTACTGTCTACCATGAGGGGATAATACCATCTGTTTCTGATGACAGTCAGGCTTTTTGTTTTGGCATAAAGGGGCGAAGAGCAGGTAGGCTGAGGCAGGAGAGGAGTCTTTTCCTTTTCATGCGCTCGCTAGTGCTTGCCTGTGCTTTTCCTGTGCTTTTCCTGCCCTTTCCCCGCTCGCTGCTGCCTCGCCCTCGCCAAACCGGCTACTCCACCTGGATGCGATCTCCCCGCGTGGTCGGCTGCGAAATGACGAGAAACTCCACGTCTTCGCCGCTCTCGTTTTTCATCTGATGCCGTGCTCCCGGCGGCACTTCTACTCCTTCCTGCGGGCCGATCTCGTGGCGAACGCCCTCCACCTCCAGAACAGCCTGTCCAGAGAGCACAAAGAAAAATTGGCGGGAGCGCTCGTGGTAGTGGCGCACCTCAGCCGTTTCTCTCGGCATCCGCTCAAAAATGACGCTCAGCTCCGTCCCCTTGACCAGATGCCAGCCATCGCAGTGGTCGCCCCATATGTAGTGCTCCGCATTATGCTTGCTGATTTTCACCATCGCTCGCCTCCTGTTTTTGCTTCTCATCATGACATGCACACGACCAGCCCGCAAGCATTTCTTTACTTTTTACGGGCGCTATGTTAAAATGTCATCATAACGCAAATGAATATTCGCTTTGTTAATGGAGGAGCCTGTCATCATAGGGTTCTTTTTGTCTTTTTTCAGCCGACAAAAAGAAAACCCCGTGATTACGGGCTCTTTTTGCATCTTACACACAGATTAAAGGGGGAAACCGCATGCTTATTTTTCAACTGGCTGTCATCCTGATCGCCTCCAAAATCGCCGGAGACATCAGCGTGCGCCTCGGACAGCCGTCCGTTTTGGGGAAACTGCTGATCGGGATCGTGCTCGGCCCAACCGTGCTCGGGCTGGTGACCGACACGGAAATTTTGAAAGAAATCAGCCAGATCGGCGTCATCCTGCTCATGTTCATCGCCGGACTGGAAACCGATATCGACGAGTTCAAGCGCACCGCGAAGTCCTCCACCAGCGTTGGCGTGGCCGGCATCATCGCGCCTTTGGCACTCGGCTACGTCGCCGGGATTACGATGGGGCTTTCTTCGTTTGAGGCTCTCTTTTTGGGACTGTTGCTCTCGGCCACCAGCGTAAGCATCTCTGTACAGACGCTGAAAGAGTTGGGCAAGCTAAAATCGAGAGAGGGCGCAACTATCATGGGGGCTGCCGTCATTGACGACGTGCTCGTCATTTTGGCGCTGGCGTTTTTGATGAGCTTCGCTGGCGGCGATGTGAACCTCGGCCTGGTCATTGCGAAAAAGCTCGCGTTTTTCGCAATCGTGATCTTGCTGTCCTGGAAAGTCGTCCCGTGGGTGTTGCGAAAATTCGCGCCGCTGCAAGTCAGCGAGTCCGTGATCTCCGCAGCCCTGATTATTTGCTTCCTGTTCGCTTACTTTGCCGAGTACACGGGCGTTGCCGCCATTATCGGCTCCTATATTGCGGGTGTCGCGATCAGCCTCACCGGCTACAAGCAAGAAATCACCCACAAGGTAGAAACGATCAGCTACGCCGTCTTTGTGCCCGTCTTCTTCACCTCGATCGGCGTCACCGCCCAATTTTCCGGGATCGTGGAAAATCTGTGGCTGATTGCGATGTTGAGCGTGATCGCCATTGTTTCCAAGCTGGTCGGCGGTGCCATCGGCGCAAAACTCACCGGCTTCCCTTGGAAAAATTCGCTCGCCATCGGCGCTGCCATGATATCGCGTGGCGAAGTGGCGCTGATTATCGCGGCGATTGGTTTGGAAAACAACCTGCTGTCTGACGACATGTTTGCCGTCCTGATTGTCGTGGTTCTGGTGACGACGATTGTCACCCCGCCGATGATGAAATGGCTGTTCGCGGACAAAAACACGCAGGAAGAGCAACTTTTGATGAAAAAGAACGCATAGGCGACAAGCCGGGCTGTTCCACGTCAGATGACGTTGGAGCAGCCTTTTTCATTTGGACATCCTTCGCAATCTGTGCCGTTTCGGTTTATGATGGAGAAAAATGGTTCCCGAACACGCAGGAGCTTTTTTTCGCTGCTGTCGAAAAGGATCAGACCATGCAAAGGAGGGTGCCCGGCATGAAAGTCGTCGTAGCGCCGGACTCTTTCAAAGGAAGCCTCACTGCCAAGCAAGTCAGCGAAGCGATTCGCGCAGGCATACGTCGCGCCGATCCGCACGCCGATATCGTCGCCAAACCGATGGCAGACGGCGGAGAAGGTACGCTGCAATGCCTTGTCGACGCGACTGATGGGAAAATCATGACGGCCACCGTCAAAGACCCGCTCGGCCGACCTGTTGCCGCCGAGTTCGGCATTCTCGGCGACGGCGTTACCTGCGTGATCGAGCTGGCTGCCTCTTCCGGCCTGTATCTCATCTCCAAAGCGGAGCGCAACCCGCTTCGCACCACTACCTACGGCTTCGGGCAACTGATCGTAGCTGGCCTCGACCTGGGCTGCCGCCGCTTTATTCTCGGCCTCGGCGGCAGCGCTACGAACGATGGCGGCGCGGGCATGCTGCAAGCTTTGGGCTACAGGCTGCTCGACCAGGCCGATCAGCCCTTGCCCTTTGGCGGGGGAGAGCTTTCCCGCCTGAGCCGCATTGATTGCAGCCAAAAAGACAAGCGGCTCGCTGAATGTCAGTTTGTCATCGCCTGCGACGTCACCAACCCGTTTGTCGGTCCAAACGGCGCTTCCCACGTATTCGGCCCGCAAAAAGGGGCCACCCCGGAAATGGCGCTCGCGCTGGACGAGCATTTGCGCCATTTTGCAGACGTGATGGAGAAAAGCCGGGGAATCGCCATTCACGATCTGCCGGGAACAGGCGCTGCGGGCGGTGTGGCAGGGGCGCTTCTCGCCTTTCTCGGCGGCGAGCTGCGGGCGGGGATTCAGATTGTCATGGAGACAACCCGCCTCGCTTGCGCCATGCAGGGCGCCGATCTCGTCATCACCGGAGAAGGCCAGGTGGACGCGCAAACCGCCCGAGGAAAAACTCCGTGCGGCGTAGCCCAGCTCGCGCAGCAATTCGGCATCCCCGTCATCGTGCTGGCGGGTTCCATCGGCGAAGGGATCGAAGCGTTGTATGAAAAAGGCGTCACTGCCGTCGTCAGCATCGCCAATCGGCCGATGACGCTGGATGAGTCCATGCGGGACAGCGCGGCGCTTCTGGAGCAGGCGGCTGAGCAGGTTATGCGGATTTGGGCTAGTCGGAGCGGTTCATGAGGACTGGGGCGTGGGGGCAGGTGGTTGGTTGGCTTTCGGAGTTAGTTCGGTTGCGGCTGCACAGTCGGCTTGGTTGTGGCACCACTGCCAACTCGGCTGCCGTTCCATTGCCCCACTGGCCTGCCCTTCCCCACCAAAAAAGCTCTCCCACAGCAACATGCTGCCAAGGGAGAGCTTTTCGTTGTCTACTTCGTTTCCCGATGCAATGTATGGCGCTTCAGGCGGGGCGAATACTTTTTCAGCTCCAGCCGCTCGGGATTGGTTCGCTTGTTTTTGGTCGTGATGTAGTTGCGATCTCCTGTTTCGGTGCATTGCAGCGTAATGTTGACGCGCATGTCGATTTCCTCCTTTTTGTCTTACACTTGCATCTCTACGACGGTGCTGGAAGTGGGTAGCGGGTCAGGCAGCTTGGCCCAGTCCGAACGGTACTCCTCATCCGTCAAGAGACAAGCATCCAACTGCTCTGTCACCGCTTCCCGGTCCAGGCCGATGCCGATGAACACAAGCTCTGTCATCCTGTCCCCGTGCTCCGGGTCCCAGGCGCGCTGCAAATCTGGTTCTTCCGCCAACAGCGCTTGCCTTTCCTCGGCAGGCAGCGCAGCCGCCCAAAAGCCTGCCGTACCGACCTCGATCGAAGGCCCTGCCTGGCTGAGCGTCATAGCCAGATCGTTGCGCGTCGCCAGCCAGAAAAAGCCTTTGGCCCGCACGACATCCTCCGGCCAGGCCGACAGCCACTCGCCAAACCGCTCGGGGTGAAACGGCCTGCGCGCACGATAGACGAAGGAAGAAATGCCGTACTCGTCCGTCTCTGGCGTATGCTCTTCTTTTTGCAGCTCGGCGATCCATCCTGCCGACTGGCTGGCCGTTTCAAAATCAAACAGTCCCGTATTCAAAATCTCATGCGGGTCCACCTGTCCGCGCACCGCCCGAATAAAGCGGGCCTTTGGCTGCAATTTGCGCAGCACTGCCTCCAGTTGCTCCAGCTCTTCCGGGTCTACCCGGTCGCATTTATTCAAAATGAGGACGTCGCAAAACTCGATCTGATCGATCAACAGGTCGACCACTTCCCGAGTATCGTCCTCCCCCACTGCCTGATCCCTGTCCAGAAGACTTTCTCCCGAGGAAAAGTCATGCCAGAAACGGTACGCATCTACGACCGTCACCATCGTGTCCAGCCGGGTCAAGGCAGACAGGTTGATGCCGTTTTCCTCGTCGACATACGTAAAGGTCTGGGCGACAGGAACAGGCTCGCCGATCCCCGTCGATTCGATCAGTATGTAGTCATACCGTCCTTCGCGCGCCAGCCGCTCCACTTCTGTCAGCAAATCCTCGCGCAGCGTACAGCAGATGCAGCCGTTCGACATTTCCACGACCTTCTCGTCTACGCGGGAAACGCCCCCTCCTTGCGCTACCAATGTGCCATCCACATTCACTTCGCTGAGGTCGTTGACGATGACGGCGACGCGCATGCCTTCCCGATTGTTCAAGACGTGATTGAGCAATGTTGTTTTTCCTGCCCCCAGATAGCCGCTCAGGACGGTTACCGGGATTCTTTTATCGGTCATAAGCTGATCTCCTTTGCGCTACAAAACGTAATTATTACGATTTAATAAACATGCTAACGCAATGCTCTTTCGCTTGTCAAGACAAATCGTAATCATTACGTTTAAACACAGTAATGATGAAATAACCCCACCCCCGCTCTTTTTCTGCCCGCTCTTATTTCTTCGTTTGCTATAATCAATTTATGTCGCAATGGAAAGTAGGAGCAGATGTGACTTTATACGGATTTTACACAGATGAATCAGGAAACAACGGCTTCAATGATATGAGAAATCAACCCGTTCTCTGCTACGCGGGCATCCTGGTCCCCATCCATTACCAGGTGCATTTGCATCATGAGGTCCAGAAAATCAAAGACAATCTGGAAAAAGATATAAAGGCCACCATTCACGGCATACCCGCTGAGCAGTTTCCACATATCGACTTTTTTAAGAAGTTTGAAATCCACGGAAAGGCGTTTATTGACGGTGAAAATTTCTACTATAACTTATCGGATCGCCAACGCTTCAAAGTGGTGGAAGAGTTGTTGTCTTTAGTGAAGGCTTCAGAAGTAAAGGTAGTGGCTGCTCTAGTCAACAAACAGCTTTACCAGACCCAGACACGTGAAACCAACCATAACCGTATGCATATCCATGCGTATACGGAACTTGTTCGCTGCCTTTCCAACGAGCTGAGCCGTGCTGACTCGTATGCGTTTGTCATTTGTGACGACGGCAAGCCGAGCGAGCTCAACCATTTTCGTGACGCGCTGCGAAATCCGGTCAATCGCAGGGTGTATCCCGACCTTCAGGTAAAGCTGTCGCACGATCATAATGGAAACCTGATCCAACTGGCTGATATGATTAACTTCATCACCTCTGTTCATTTCCGGCATCGTTACGGCTTCCCTCCGCGAAAACGACACCAGGCCGCCATCCTCGATGTGTATGCGCGACATCTGGACTCCAAGCTCATCATCTGGGAATACAAATAAAAAAGAGGAGGACGCACACAACGTGCGAACTCCTCTTGTCGGTCGTACACAACGTGCGACCTATTCCTACCCTATCCCAAATCACCGGACGATATGTCAAAATAAATTAAGACATTCTGTTCATAGGTCAATGCATGAGCTACGTACAGAATGCCTTAATTTTCATGTGGATTTAGTCGTACACAACGTGCGAGCAAATCCACATCTATAATTGTACGTTTGCGAAAGGAAGTTGTCAAGCATAACGGAGAAAAAAAGGCTTCGCCCATCTTTTTAGCGAAGCCTTCGCTTCACTTGTGTCGATCCTTACGCTACTTCACCCGCTTCATCGCCACCGCTTCCCCATACGCGCCGATGACCGGCTGATACAGGTTGCGGTTGTTCAACTGGTCCTGGCTCACTACCGGGGTCGGACGATTCATTTTCCATGTAATCTGGCTGTACACATTGCCTGTGGCGGTCGGCATCGTGACCAAAATATCTTTGACCTGGTCGTTGTTGCCGTCAGTCACGTGCAGCTTCGGCAGCAAACCTTTGTCGCGCGTGCCCACCGAAATGAACGTCTGTTGGTTGTCTTTCCCTTCGCGAACCACAACGCGCAAATTCTCGGCCGTCTGGTTCATCGACATGCCCATCTTGTCGCCTACCAAAAAGATGTGGTCTTTGATACCGTCGCCTGTCACATCTGCGTATTTCGTATCCAGCACAAATGTACTGTCGCTTTTCATGCTGAACCCGCTATTGATCGAAACATCCGGCGAAGGCAAGTTGTCGACATCGGTTTTTTCCACTGTTACCCCGAGCAACTGCGGCTTTTGGTCCACGATATTCCACACGCTGGTCGCCACGGCAATATGGTCCTGATTGTTTACTCCCCAAATATTTTGCTTGCCCATCCAGCGCAGATTGCCTTTGGCGTCGCGAAATGGCACCAGCTCCACGAGCTTTTGCACGTAGCCGTCCGTCGGCTTTTGCAGCTTGCCGTTGGCCTGATAAATCCCTTGATTCAGGTACGTTGTTTTATTGGCAGATAAATCAAACGTGCTGACTGCTTTTGTGCGCAAATTCGTTACTTTCGCTTGAAACCCGTCGGTAAACTGAACGGAAAACGGAATGTTGTGCTGCGGTTGCAGCAGGACAACTGGAGCATACGTTTGTGACTGTGACGGAAGGGCATTCGCATGAACCGGAGAGGCCCCCAGTCCTGATGTCATGAGAATAGCGCCGCTACATACGATTGTTGCCATCGTTCTTTGCCAAAGTTTCATGATATTCTCCTCCTATGTAATTGGGCATGCTATTTCTTTCCAGATTGTTACACCCGTGTCTTTCCTTCCCTCTCTTCTCTCTAAACGAGATGGACAGGTCAAATGTTGCTAGTAAATAATTCCTAAGTTTTCTCGCCATTTTTACCGATTTGCAACAACTTCGCCGAAAAGGCAGGCTACAATAGAGTCAAACGGAAGCTGCTGCAGAAAGGAACAATCACAAATGAAAAAGGCTTGGCTTTTGTCTGCCGCGATCTGCGCTTCTCTCGTGAGCGGTTGCGGCCTGGCAGATACCCCTAACGAACTGATGCGCGCCCCCTCTGCTGACGGCGATCAAAAATCGATCAATCAGGCTGTCATGCAATTTTTGCCTGCGGGCTCACAGTTGGCTGTGCCGCTCCACCCCGCAGAGGCGAGCGCCGTCTCTCTTCAAGACCTGAACGGCGATGGAACCCCTGAGGTCGTCGCTTTTTACAAGTCGGAGAAAACGGATTACGAAATCGGCGTGCTGGTGCTTTCGCAAAAGCAAGGAAACTGGCAAAAGCTGACCTCCTTTACCGGGATTGGCAATGAGCTGGACTACGTCTCGTTTCACGATCTCAACGGCGACCAGATTCCCGAAATGCTGATTGGCCTGGGCGGCGGCGACGGTCTGAACAGAGAGCTGTCCGTGTACTCGATTACCGACGACAAAACCGCGGAGCTGATGAAACAGCCCTACTCCGTCATGGCGGTGGGCGACTTGACCGGGGACGAACAGACCGAACTGGCCCTGGTCCTGCACGACCACAGCAATTTCACCTCCAAAGCCGAGCTGTTTGGGGCCAAAGACGGCCAAATCGCCAAGCTGACCGAGATCGCGCTGGACGGCTATGTGAACGGATACGAGCAAGCGCTTATCGGAAAAGCGTCCCCTACGCAAAATGCCCTGTTCATCGAAGCCGGGGTAGGGGCGCACTCGGCCGCCACCGACATGCTCCTCTGGGAAAATGGCACCTTGCACAACCCGTTGGTCAAAGTCGAGGGCGAAATGGATTTGACCTTCAAGCCCTACCCTTTGTACAGTGAGGATATTAACGGGGACGGCATTATCGAGATCGGCACCAGAACACAGCCGCCCGGCACAGAAGAGCTGGCCATGGTCGAAATTCCCTGGATCTCCTCCTATTTTCAATGGGACGGCAAGACCGGGCTGAAGCATGTAGAGGATCATTACCAAAACTATGACCTGGGACTCGATCTGAGAATACCGGAAAAATGGAGCGGAAAATTCACGATTGCCGCCAGTCCCAACGCCAATTCGCACATCATCCGCTTTTTCTACTACGGGGAAAACGGGAAAAATAAAGCCGAGCTTTTGACGCTCCAAACCGTTCCGCAAACCGAATGGAACAAATTCGAGAACGGCCTCAAACAAAAGCAAGTGCCCTACGTTCTTTTGAAGGAAGAAGGAAAACAGGTCCTGATCGCGATCCTTCCGCAAACGACACCAAGCCTCGGCAAGTCTGCCATGCAGGAGTACCGCTCTATGCAGCTCACAGCAGACGAGATACGCCAGCTTTACAAGCCTTTATCCATTTCGTGATAAAGGCCAATGCTGTTTTCCCTGTACCGATCCGCCTGCGAGCGAAAAAAGTCGAAATCAGACCAAGGGGATTTGTTTATGAAGGTTTTATTGCTTGAAGACGAAAAATCAATTCGCGATTTTGTGCGCATCAATCTGCGGCGCGAAGGCTGCGAGGTCATTGAGGCGGCGACAGGCGAAGAAGCGCTAGAAATCGCGCAAGCGCAAAGCGATATCGAAATCGCGATTCTCGATGTGATGCTGCCCGGCATCGACGGCTTTGAAGTGTGCGGACAACTGCGCAAAAAATACCCGCGACTCGGGATCATCATGCTTACTGCCAAGAGCCAGGAGCTGGACAAAGTGATGGGGCTGGAGTTCGGGGCCGACGATTACGTGTCGAAGCCGTTCAGTCCGGCTGAGCTGTTGGCCCGCGTAAAGGCATTGCACCGCAGGCTGGCTCCCCTCCCCGCTCTTGTGGAGGACAAAAATACGATTGATATCGCTCCCTTCACCCTGCTGCTCGATGAGCGGAAGCTGACGAAAAAGGATCAGGAAATTGTCCTGACCCCGAAGGAGTTTGCCATTATCAAGCTGCTGGCCGAAAATGCCAACAAAGCGATCAGTCGCGACGAAATTTTGACGAACGTCTGGGGACAGTTTTTCGTCGGGGACTTGAAAATCGTGGATGTGAACATCCGCAGGATTCGCCAAAAAATCGAAGACGATCCTGCCCACCCGGCCTTCCTGGAAACGGTCTGGGGGTACGGATACCTTTGGCGGAAGGACGCTCCTGATGAAAGGAATTAGAAGCAGGCTCGTCTTTTACTTCGGCATGATCTTGCTGTTGATCGTGCTTTTGTTGGAGGGACTGTTTTACTGGGCGGTCCATACGTACTACTTCGGAACTGCTACCGAAGCGTTGGAGACGCGCAGCACGACCTTCACCAATTTTATTAACAAGTACGCAACGGGCTATCGCTTAAAAGACAAGGCCCGCTATATTTTGGAAAACGTATCGAGCCAGGAATACGCCAAAATCGAGGTGCTCGACCTAAACGGCAAGGTCATTCTCAACTCGTACGGCTTCCAGACGGGAGAGCTTGTCCAAACCTCGGACGTCATGGAAGCGATCAGGGGGCAAAAAGGACTGTTCGTAGGCCGAACGCCCCAGTCGCGTGAGCGGGTCATTGCCGTGTCCAATCCCCTCACCTTCGGGTCTGAATACGTCGGCGTCCTCCGCTACACGATCTCGGCAGAGCCTCTTTATCAGGCGGTCAATCGCATCGCCTTGTACGGGCTGGGCGTCGGGGCTGGCGTCGTCCTGCTGGCTTTTGCCCTCAGTCTGCTCATGGCCAAACGGATCGTCGACCCCATCGAGGACCTGACGAATGCCGCGAAGCAAATGGCAGAGGGCAACTTCACCGCCCGCGCTCCGAAGCGCTACGACGACGAGGTCGGGACGCTCGCCGATACGTTCAACTACATGGCAGCAGAGATCGGCAAAAACGAAAAGCTGAAAAACGACTTCATCTCCTCCGTCTCCCACGAACTGCGCACGCCGCTGACCTCGATCAAGGGTTGGGGAGAAACGCTCCTCTCCGGCGGCCTGGAGGAGCCGGAGGAAACAATGCTCGGGCTGGAAGTCATCTCCAAGGAAACCGACCGCCTCATCGGCCTCGTGGAAGAGCTGCTCGACTTTTCGAAGTTCCAGTCCGGCGAAATGAAGCTGTCCCGCGAGTTGCTCGATTTGCGCGAAATTCTCGACGACATGCACGTCCAGTTCGCCATCCGCGCCCAGGAAAAGCAGATTGATTTTCAACTGGCGCTCCCGTCCGCTCCCCTGACCGTCATGGGCGACCGCAACAGGCTGAAGCAAGTGTTCGTCAATCTGCTGGACAACGCCTTCAAATTCACGCCAAAGGGCGGTACGATTTCCGTGACAGCGACAGCCTCGGAGGGAAGGCTGACGGTCACCGTCGCGGACAGCGGAGAAGGGATTCACCCGAATGACTTGCCGCACGTCACGGAAAAATTTTTCAAAGGACGCTCCAAGCTGTCTGGCAGCGGACTCGGGCTCGCGATCTGCAAAGAGATCATTCAGTTGCACAAAGGAGGCTTTTTGGTCAATAGCAAGCAAGGACATGGCACTTCGATCATGGTAGAACTGCCTCTCGCCCTTGGCCCTGAGGAAAATTTTCCGGCAAGCTAGCCGTGCTGTCGTAAATCGCCCTTGAAACGACAAGCAAGCGCCCTGACTGATTTGTCGGCACACAGCAAAAAGGAAACCCTGACCAAGCGGGTTTCCTTTTTCACGCGTTTACGATTAAAATTTGTTCGTAATCACCAGCTCATCCAGTCCAAAGCGGGCTGTCGGATAAGCTTGCACGCTTGCTTTGCCGAGCGTCAGCATCAATGTCGGGATGTAGCGGGACGGGATGTTCAGCTCTTTGATGAGCGCATCGCGATCGTATCCGCCCATTGGGCATGTGTCGTAGCCTTTGGCTTTTGCCGCCAGCATCAGTTGCATCGCCGCGTAGGAAGAGTTGCGGATGGCTTCGTCGCGGGCGATCTCCGGATTGTTTTTGTAAGCTCCTTCGATTTGCGCGATCATGTTGTCACGCACTTGCTCGGTGACGTAGCCTTTTTCGAGGGCAGCGTCATAAACCGGGCGCGCCGACTTGTACGCCTCCAAATCTCCGAGTATGATGATGGTGGCATACGCATCCACGACTTGCTGCTGACCGTAAGCGATCGGCAAAAGTTTTTCCTTGATCGCTGGATCCGTAACGACGAGAAAACGCCAATGTTGCAGATTCCAGGAAGACGGAGCGCTTGCCGCGAGACGCAAAATCTCGTTCAGCTCTCCTTGTGGAATCGTTACGTTCGGATCGTATTTGCGCACGCTGTGGCGTGCTTCCATCACTTGTTCAGCCGTCATTTTCAGTTCCGTAGTCATGAGTTTTCTCCCCTCCATGTGTCCATTGCCTGTTCCAAATATATAACTTACTTTAATATAGTTACAAACGTTATTCAATCCCTTTTTCTTCCCGATTGCAGTTTGACGGGAGAAGGACAAGGGCACGCTGATACATACTTTATTGTTTGGAGGAGTTTTGCTTGAAATACACGGATAACATTGTCATCGTCACAGGCGGCGGGCAGGGCATCGGACTTGCCGTCGCCACCATGTACGCTGCGCACGGCGCTCACGTCGTCATCGCCGAGCGCAATTCCGAGGCTGGCGAAACTGCTGTCCAGAAAATAAACGGAGCAGAAGCAATCGCAGGCTCGGCCGCTTTTGTCCAAACGGATGTGAGCGAGCCCGAGCAAATCGAGAATCTGATGCAGACCGTTGACGCCCGCTGGGGACGACTCGACGTGCTCATCAACAACGCCGGCTTGTCGGTCTGGGAATCCCCCTACGACCTGACCGTCGAAGCGTGGGACCGGATTTTGAACACGAACCTGCGCAGCGTCTTCCTCGCTTCGCGGGAAGCGGCGAAGATCATGCGACGAAACGGCGGCGGCGCCATCGTCAACCTGGCCTCGACCAGAGCCCACATGTCTGAACCGCACTCAGAGGCGTATGCAGCATCAAAAGGAGGCATTTTGGCGCTCACTCACGCTTTGGGCGTATCGCTTGGCCCCGACGGGATTCGCGTGAACGCCATCTCGCCAGGCTGGATTGAAAACGGCGATTACACGGCACTGCGCCCGCTCGATCATGCGCAGCATCCCGCAGGCCGCGTCGGCACGCCCGACGACATCGCCCGCGCCTGCCTCTTTTTGACGCAAAAAGAAAACGACTTTATCACCGGAACCGAGCTGGTCGTGGACGGCGGGATGACCCGCAAAATGATTTACGAGCCATAAAGCTAAACCAATGCCTCTCCTCCTGAATACTTTGTGGGTAACGAGAGGTAAAGGAGGAGTTCCATGTCTTTTGAAGAGGAAGATCTCAGGTTGCTCGCTCTCTGGCTGCTGGCGATTGGCTATCTGATTCTCGCCTTCACCGAATTGGCCGCTCTTGGATACTGGTAATGCGAAAGAGCCACTCCCCCATGCATGACAAATGGGCAGTGGCTCTTTCTTTTCCTCGTTTGCTTATGTTACCAGGTTCGGAATGGAGGCGAGCCTGGCGCCTGATGCTGAATTTGCTCCATGATCGGATAGCCGTAAGCCAAAATAATCAGGAAGGCGACCAGTCCGACCCATACAGGCCAACGCTCCAAAATGCGCGGAACTTCCTGGGTAGTCTCGGTTTCGGCAATCGGATACTCGGTGTTTCCTTTTGGTGCGTAGAATGTCAGGTACAGCAGGATGAGAATCAGCAGAACCGCCGATACAAACAGCAGCCCTCCGCCAAACGCCATGACGCGTTGGTAATCCATCCAGCCGAGCGCAGTCGGATGGTCCATGTACGTCGTATAGTCCGTGCGGCGCGGCGCCCCTTGCAGCCCCATCGTATGCATGGCGAGCGACATCAGGAACATCCCTACTGCCCAGAAGACGGTTTGCACCATCCCCATGCGGTTTGCCGTCTTGGTCAGCTTGCGCCCTGTCAAGGCCGGCACCAGCCAGAAGCTGACCCCGAAGAAGGTGAGCGCAACTGCGGCGCCGACTGTAATGTGGAAGTGCCCTGTTACCCAAATCGTATTGTGCACCACGGCGTTGAGCTGGTTACTTGCGTTGATGATTCCGCCCGCACCGCCCGGAATGAAGAACAGCATTCCCACAAACGGGGCGAAGAAGCGAACGTCTGTCCAAGGCAGTTTCTTGAACCAGCCGAACAGACCGCTGCCGCCTTTTTTGCGACCTGTCGTTTCAAAGACTGCAAACATCGAGAACGCCGTCATCAGCGACGGAATGACCACGATCAGCGTCAGCGTGACGTGAATCATTTTCCATCCGGCGGAAATTCCCGGCTCCATCAACTGGTGGTGGAACCCGACCGGAATGGAGAACAGCAAGAGACAGATAAAAGCGAGGCGACTGAGCGAATCACTGAACACATGGCCGCCGATAATGCGCGGAACACATACGTACCAGGCCATGTAAGCGGGCATCAGCCAGAAATAAACGAGCGGGTGACCGAAAAACCAGAACAGCGTGCGGCTGAGCATGATGTTGATTGTCGGCACCAGTCCGAGCGACCACGGAATGAGCTGGAACAGCACCTCGACCGCTACCGGAAGGGTCGCGATAATCCACATGATGTAAGTCGTGACCGCCATGAAGACGAACAGCGGAGAGTTTTTCCCCGGATTTTCCCGTCTCCATTTGCGGTAGCTGGCAAAAACCCCGAAGCCCGCCAGCCAACTGCCCACTACGAGCAAGGCCGAGCCGATGTAAAAATACGGCGATGCTTTCAGCGGAGCGTAGAAGGTGTACAAGACCGAAGCTTCATTCATCAAAATCGTGACGACAGCCATCGAGGTGCCTGTCACCATGAGAATCCAGCCTGCCCAGCCGAATTTCAGCGCTGCTCCATGCAAGGAACCGCCTGTCGTGCGAGCTACCCCGGAGAAAATAAAGCCGACGATGAAAAACGTGGTAAAAATGAGTGCCATCAATACGCCGTGAGCTGTCAAGATTTGATAGTAGTTCGTCCAGCTTGGCAGTTCTATGATACCGCCGCGCACCATTCCCTGAAGCATACCTGCCAATGCAGCCAGCCCGAAGGCGATATACGCCACCCACACATACGACAGACTAAGTTTAGCCGCCGAACGCTGTATCGGAACGTGGGGAATCGAATCGTCTATTTTTCGTGCGATTACCATAGGGTTCACCTACCTCTATTTCACAATAATCGTGGTCGCCATCACCTGATGGCCGGCGCCACAGTATTCGTTGCAAAGAATCAAGTACTCGCCTGGCTTGTCAAACGTATAGCTGGCCGAGCTGATATGTCCCGGCAAAACCATGAAGTTGACGTTCGTTTCAGGAATCTGGAATCCGTGAATGACGTCCGGACTGGTGACGTGGAAGTTGATCGTCGAGCCTGCCGCGACCTCCATCTTCGTCGGCGAGAAGCCGAAGGCAAACGCCGTCATGTAAGCGTCGTACTCCTTGTCCCCTACCTGCTTCAGCCCCGGTTTGTCAAAAGGAGGGGTTTCCATCACCTGTTCGGGGTCGATCATTTCCATACTGCTTGGCGGGGCCATCCCCATCGCAAACGCATTGACGCACAGCAACAGGACAAACAGCGCCAGTCCGCCCGCACCAAGCATCAGCCATATTTTTTCATAACGGTGCAAATGCATAAGTATCCTCCTTCTCTTCCTCTATTACGCCCGGTCCAGGAAAAGCCCGAATACACCCAGCCAACCGACGAGAATGATGCCTCCCACAATTAACACAGCGGCAAACGTTCCCTTCAGTTCCTCTTGCTCTGGCTGTGTCTTTTTTTCTTTTGATTTTTTGCCTTGTTTCAATTTGTCGATTTGCGTCTCCATCGCACTGTTCTCCTTTCTGTGTGCCGCGCAGGCGCATCATATCTTTCACGCCTTCATTCTACCCCTGGGACCAGTTGGAAGTAATTCGGGGAAATCCCCTAAAATGGTCAGGGAAACTCCTGATTCTGCCCGGTTTGTGTCACAGGTTCGACAAAAAAAGCCGATTTCTGCAAGAGCAGATCGGCTTTAACGGTTTTGGAGAGGCTTACCGGTATTTGATTTCGATCAATTTTCCAGTAGTGGCGTCGACGAAGCGGTAGCTGTCCTCCCGTTTTCGCTGATAGACCAGTTTCGGCTCAGGTGCGCGCTGATCTTCGTACTGTTCCCAGTAATACACCAGCTCCAGCTCGACTTCCTTTTGATACGTTTCTTTGGCTTCCTGGGCGCTGACCAGCTTCGTGGCAGCAGGCAAGGCGATGTCAGGGTGGATCGGGTGGAAACTCAGCCCTGTAACCGCGCCTGTCACCTGATCGATGCCAACCCGGTAAAATTCATCCGACACGGGGATTCCGTTGCGTTTCCCCTGAAAATTGAAGTAATACTCACGCGGCTCGTTCCTTTTTTCCAGCTTGCTTTTGTCCACCCAGTCCGGGATTGCTTCATCATGTCTGAACGTAAACAGCGTCAGCTCGGAAACAGCCGGATCGAGGTATGGCTGCAGCGCGGCAATCGCTTTTTTCCGCGCTTCGTCGACGCTGATTTTTTGCTTTTGCTCCTGTCTTTCCGGCAGGTACAGATGAAAGTCGATCAGGCGGTCGCTGGCAGCATCAGTCGTAAGCGTAATGGTTTCAAAAGCCTGATTGGCCTTTTCCGTGAAGTCCATCCAGTGGTACGACTCAATCGCCTGCAGTCCTTCCCGCAGATTGTCCTTGTGATCGTCGTATTCAAAAGTAGCGCCTGCAACGTCAATGCCAAACCGCGACTTCAGCCATTGCTCGGCCTCTTTTTGCGAAGCGATTTTGATGGTCTTCCCTTCTCCTTTTACCTGAACGCTCTCCTTGGCCTGCTGGTCTGGCTCGTCCAGCACCTCTCCGGTGAGGGCGTCGATTCTGTACACACCGTATGGCTGATAAACAAGCATCGGCTTCTTCTCCTCTGCCCTGCCAGGCGCGGAGTAGGAAGTCGGCTGCTCGGCTACGTATTCCAGCTCCATTTTCAGCTTATCCTGATAAATTTGCTTTGCTTTTTCCAGGGAGATCGCTTTTTGCGGGTCGGGCCATTTTACCTCGTCAGGCCGGATTTGATTGTACGCGTCAAAGCGGATGACATGCCCGGCGTGGTCGATAGAAACCGAGAGCGCGTTGCCATCGAGCGCAATCTGATTGATTAGCGTCTGGTAGTAGACGGTAGAGTTTACCCATTCGATCATGGCGCCTTTGCCGTCGCCTATCCCTGCTTTTCCTCTGCTTAGCGCTTTTGACTGCTTGAATTGGCTGGCATCCTTGCCGAGCATGCTGGCGAGAAACGCATCGGCCTTTTCGCGCGCCAGCTTTTCGTCCGGGTAGTCAGCAGACGCCCAGGCCGGATTTTTCACATCCAGGTAAAGCAGTCGCCCCGTCTGGGCATCCAGCTCGATTCTGGCCGTTGCGTAGGCAAGGCGGCTTTTCTCTGCTCCTGTTTCCGGCCGATCCGTCAGCAGCACAGTCCAGACCTGATGTGGATAGTTCCGGAAGCTCGGCTTGCCTACGGACTTTCTTTCCAGGCGTAGCGCCTTTATTTCCGGAATGGCTTCCTTCAGCTTGTCCAGCGTGTTTTGCACTTCTTGGGAAAACTCCTTTTGTTGCGGCAGTTGCTCCTGCGCGCTGCCTGCTGCTTCTGCCTGCGGCGGCATTGTCCAGATCGGCGTGGCAGCCAGCAAGCAAGCCGCGACGGCCGTCATGACAGACTGGTTGATCCTCTTCATCTCGATCCTCCTGATAACCTGTTTTGGGTATTTTTTACACGTTCACCCAATAGACGGACAAACCAGCCGTCAGGTTACATAATCTTCCAATCTCTGCCGCAATAAAAAAACACGCCCTGGCACAGCGGCAAGGGCGTGTTGAAGCGTGAGCATTGGACCTTTATTCAAAATCAAGCCAGCCTTTTTTGATGGCATACCGCACCAGATCGGGACGCGTGCGCAAATGCAGCTTTTCCATGATGTGCGCCTTGTGCGACTCGACGGTCTTCACGGAAACGGTGAGCTGCTCCGCGATTTCCTTGTTGCTGAAGCCTTTGGCGATCAGCACGAGCACTTCTTTTTCACGATCAGTCAAAATCTCGTACTTGGCCTGCTCCTCGCCGTTTTTGACCATCTGCAAAAATTCCTCTATCAGCGATTTGGTCGCTGACGGATACAAATAGGCCATGCCGTTGTTCACCGAGCGGATCGCGGCGATCAGATCGAGATCGGGAGCGCTTTTCAAAATATATCCGGCAGCTCCGGCCTGCAGTACGCGGAACAAGTATTCTTCGTCGTCGTGCATGGTCAGGACGAGCACCTGAATGTCCGGCGCCGCTTCCTTCAGTCTTGCGGTCGCGGTCAGGCCGTTCTCCCCCGGCGGCATGCTCAAATCCATCAGCACCACGTCCGGGCGAATTTCCAGGGCTTTTTCGCAAGCTTCCTTGCCATCAGCCGCATAGCCGACGACCTCCATGTCCTCCTGGGCGTTGATTAGCATGCCCAGCCCGGACCGTACAATCGCATGATCGTCAGCGATCAAGACGCGAATCGTCATCCAAAATCCCCTCCTCTGGCAACGGAATACGGACGATGACAGTCGTCCCCTCTTGGGGCGCCGAGCGAATATCGACCGTACCTCCGAGCAGTTGCGCCCGTTCCTTCATGCCGAACACGCCAAGCCCTTTGCCGAAATTCAACGTCTTCTCCACCTCAAAGCCGATACCGTCGTCCACTATCGTTACAACTACTTCTTTTTCGCGATTCTCGAACATGATCCCGAGCTGGCTCGCCTGCGCGTACTTCGCCGTATTGGTCATGGCCTCCTGAACGATCCGGTACAGCGCTGTCTCCATCGGGGCGGAATACCGCCGCTTCTCTCCCTGCACATGCAGCTCGATCTGGAGGTGGAACGTTTTTTCCAGCCGCTTCATCAACGAACGCAAGGCAGGCAAAAGGCCCAGATCGTCGAGAGCGGACGGGCGCAGCTCCAGTGCCATACGCTTGACTTCCTCCATCGCCCGCGACGTCATGTTCACCAGCTCTGTCACATGCTGCATGACGGCTTCGCCCGGATTGCCTTGCCTGACCACATTCAGTCCAACCAAAATACTGTAAAGCGCCTGCCCGATACCGTCGTGCAGCTCGCGGGCAATACGCTTGCGTTCCTCTTCCTGAGCCTGAATGGCAAAGTGGGTCAGCTTGTGCTGGTAACGCTCTTTTTCCGCACGCTGCTGAGCCGACATGTCGCGCAAAATCATCACCAGCTTGCCGCCTGATTCTTCAGGCAAGCGGGCAGAGCTGGCCGCTACGGGATAATCACGCCCGTCTTTTGTACGGAGCTTCATTTCAAAGGACGGCATTTGTACGCGTTTGAAAAAACAGTCCGTACAGCTCGTCTCCTCCATACAGGTTGCCATCCCCAAGCAAAGCTCGCAAATATGCTTTTCCCGGATCAGCTCGTCTTCGGTCCAACCCGTCATCTGCTCCAGCGCGGCGTTGGCCCTGACGATCCGGCCCTCATGGTCAATCACCAGGATGGCGTCACTGACGTTGGCAAAGATGGACTGCATCAGGGATATGGCTTCATTGGATGTCCCCAGATCTTCTCTCCACGTACTCATGCGCTCCTCCTTTGAGACAATCATCTAAATGCTATTGTAGAGTTTACATGGGCGGTTGTGTATCAGGGAATTCCCTTAACCTGCGCGGGCTGGCGCGCTGAGGGCATTGACATTTTCTTATATTAGATTATCATCTAATTAGATTGTTGTTAAATGACGAGAAAGGAGCCTTCGTATGCCACATTCTCCTGCTTTTATCCCCTCCAGCAAGCGGCTGCATTTTTCGCCAGTCACTCCCGCAGATTTTGCCGAGCTGCTTGCTGTCTATAACTCGAACCCCGACTATATGGAGTGCGCCTTCGGAAAACGCGCCGTCACTGTCCAGGAGATAGAAGCCGATCACCTGGAAAACCTCGCCCTCGAGGACTCCTACAGCATGGCGCTGCGCGAATCTGCCAACGGCAACATCATCGGGATTGCACAGTTTATTCTCTGCAATCCGCGGGACAAACAACCTTGGCTCGGGCTTATCATGCTGCACAGCGACTGTCAAGGCAAAGGCTACGCCAAAGAGTTCCTCGACTGCCTGATCGATTGGTACCGGGAAAACGGCTATACGTCCCTGCACCTTGCCGTCCTCGCCAAAAACAGCAAGGTCGTCCCGTTTTATGAAAAGTACGGCTTCACTGCCTACGAGGAACGGGAGCATGAGCGACTTGGCCGGGTCATTTGCATGGCATACGCTTTTTGAACGAAAACTGCCGGGATTGCCTCATTGCCGGGCTGTGCAGCCTGTGACCTGCCCCGAAGCAAAAAAGGCGACCCGGTCGCTGCCGTTCCGCTCTTGAGCATTCGCACAGGGCGATTGATTTTTGACAGAAAAACCGGGACAGCAAGTGCCATCCCGGTTCCTTTCTATTAGCAGGTCAGCCTGGGTGTTTTCCGGTTGACCTGTTTTATTCGGCTTCGGTGATTTCCACGACGATTTTCTCCGCCACACCGATTGGCGGCAGGCTGCGCGTCAGTTTCGGCCCGTAGAACGCGAACACATTCATGCCAGCCTTCAGGTCTTCCGGCTTGAGGGCCTTGTTGTCTTTGGCATTGACGATGCTGGTCTTGTCGTTGATAATCAGCGCTACTTTTTCCGGAGAGGTCGCTGTCAGGCCGCGGCCCTCTACTGCCATCTTGTAGGTGCCTTGCTGGTCAGGCTCGATGCTCGTTACTTTTCCGGTTGTCCCGATGACTTCCGCAGATTCCAGGCTGCTCTTGACAACGATGCTGAGCGCGCCTGTCTGCGGCGGCATGCTCATCGTCATCATTTGCTGGTGTGTCGCTTCCACTTCCATGCCCAGCTTCAAGTCTTCCGGCTTCAGCTCTTTGCCGGAAGCGTCAGTCATTTTGGTTTCCGCGCTGATGTGCAGGATGATTCCCGTCTCGTATCCATTCAAGGCAATCGAGATTTTGCCATCGTCTTTTTTGTTGATTGCCGTGATCGTGCCCGTACGCACTGGCGCTTTTTCTGCCTCTTCGTCCACAACCGTCACCGCACTGTCTGTCACATGGACTTCTGCTTGCAGGATTTCATCCACGAAAGCGACCGGAACATAGGTGCTGCCATTTACGAGAAGCGGTTTTGCTCCGAGTGTCTTGTACATTTTCGCAAACGGGTAGCGATCCTCTCCGACCTTGGCGTAGCTTGCAATCGCGCCTTTTTGCACTTCGGCTGCCTGCTGTTCGTTGTTCCAGCTTACTTTGTACCCAAGGGATTCCGCTACAGGGCGCAGCGGGACCAAAACGGTTTGTTGTTCTTTATCAAAAATTGCGGCTTGCTCAAGCGCGCTTCCGTTTACATTGACCGACAGTTCTTTTACCGGTTCGGAGGCAGCCGATACGATGTTCGTTCCCAGCACGGCCAAAGCCGCCAATGTCATCATGCCTGTACGAATTGTTTTCATGTTGTATTCCTCCAATGATTGTTTTTCACTTGTTGCGTGTTTCTATTCATTGGACGGAGGAGTTTTGGATACGTTTCAGCAAATTTTTTCGGTTAGGATTTTACACTTGGGGAAAGTGTAGGCTAGATTCTTGGATAGATTGGAAAAGAGACGGACAAGAAGTAACTCAGTCATTATAATAAGATTTTGGAAATTAGGATAACCTAGATCCCATTCATGAGACAACCTGTAAGTGAAGAGATTCAACAAATTGCGCATCAATGGGCCCGACTCATTTTTCAATAGGATAGCCGCATTAAATAACCTTTAATTTCCATTTTTACCATTTTGTAACTACCCTCTAGTCAATTACATTAAAATGTAATAGTGACAAGAAGCATGATATTGTTTTACTAGCTTTACATTTATATTTGCCAACAAAACACGTACAAAAAAAATCAAGCTTATAATTTCCGGGGATTTTATGCACTGTCGGAGACTAGACGAGCAATATTTTTATAAAAATAGCAAAATAATTGCTTTTTACAAAACATAAACTAAGTTGGTTATTTTATGCAATTATGTGTTATTATGTTATTGTCAAATAACAGGAGCAACGGTACGATTTTTTATCGACCGTAATTTGGGTCTGAAAAGGAGTATGAGAAAGTATGAAAAATTTCTCTATATTTTTCACATTATTCTTTTTAGTAGCGTTTGTATTGTACCTGATAATGCAACACGCTCCATTCCTACTGCCTTTTATTTATTACTTAGCCATATTTCTTCTAATTATATCAATCTGCTATTTAATATATTACTATTTGGGGAGTAAAAAAAGGTAGACAAATCTGAGAGTATCGGAATATAATCTTGATATAAAAAGTAATATTTTTCCAAAAGAGGTATATTAGGGTATGAAGGCATTTTTCAGTACTCTAATTGCAGGGACATTAATGCTGACAACAGTTTCTCCAACTTTTGCAAATGGCACAATTGAAGATGGAAGTAGGCAGGAAAAAATTTCAGAAATTAGATCTTATATTAATACTAGTGTCCCTGCTTTGATTCAAGAGCTTGAAGATTTGAAACATAAAGATGATGTTACTCTTGGAAAGGTTGAAAAAACGATCGATACATTTTTTTCTGAACATCCAGCGCCTGAAGCTTTTAATGACCCGACGTTATCTTTAGAGGATGTCTTTCCAGCAGAAGTAAAGAAAATTAATCAAAAATATGGAAAGAATAAACCACTTAATAATATTAATGCGTTTATGGACGAGAAGAAAAATAGCATAGAACGCTCGGATGATAAAGTTATTACTATTAAAAATGATATGAGTGAAATTAACGTTTACGTGTCTCAATTAGGAGAAATTTTTGTTCTTGAAGTAAGAACAGTTTCATCCAATGCCGAGAATCAAAGAACTAGTCTTGTCCAACCTCGCGCTCTTACGTGGGAGTACACTGATACAAAGCGTACTACTGGAATTGGTTACAATGCACAGGGGAATAAGATGTTTACATGGGGGCAGAGGGGTCTTTTAAGTATAATGGGAAGTCGGTTGAGGTAGATACTGCTGATGGTGATTATAGTCGCCATTTCTGGGGATCTACACTGGAACTTACCCCCCGTAAGCTAGGAGAGAAGAGAACTACACGCGTTGAAGGTTACACATATGCAGAAGTTTATTCTCGTCTGTATTTTGAAGCTGGATTCGGGATCAGATGGGCACAAATCACATTTAATTCAGGCAGTTGCGAAACACTAGTTGGTTCTACGGTTGATGGAAACATGTATGGTACCGCTAAAACTGTATAATGCTTCATAATTAGTGGATGTACCAGCGGTTTATTAAAACGCTGGTTAATGTGTGAAGTGCATCCTTTAGAGTAAACATTGGGAAACCCTCTACCGAAAACAG
The DNA here is from genome assembly GCF_057543335.1 of Brevibacillus sp. YAE8. Lineage (NCBI taxonomy): Bacteria > Bacillati > Bacillota > Bacilli > Caryophanales > Paenibacillaceae > Brevibacillus > Brevibacillus sp. YAE8. Next base: position 49,519 of record NZ_BAAIYG010000026.1, on the reverse strand, counting down.
GGGCTGTGCAGAAAGTCCATCCCTGACTAAAAAGACCAAAACCTAAAACCCAAGAATGTTGATTTCATGGCATTCTTGGGTTTTGCTTTTTAAGTCATTGGGCTGAAAAAACACTTTTCGGACAGTCCTCATTTTTTGAAACTTCCGTTCCGATGATTTAACACTTACAGGCGCCCTTTTTGTTGTTATTTCTTCCTCTTCCAAGAAACGACGAAAGCTATAAAAATGCAAATACCGTGTTAAAAACCTGCTACAGCAAATATTATCAAAAGCTTGTCTTGGGGCTTACTGTTTTTTATGCATTTGACCAATAGAAAAGGGCGGCCAAATTGCCGCCCCTCTTCCATTACGGCTGGTGAATCATCTGCTCATTCCTCGGCATCGGTACATCCGGCTTCCCGGCCGGGTTGTTGTACAAGTAGCTCGGCACCTTGCCTACGATCAATGCCTCGCTGATCGGTATTTGCGTCGTGACCGTTTGCTGCTTGGTCGCAAACGGGATGACTACGCGCAAGTCGACCTCGACGTAAATATAGACGGTGACGAGCACCATGTTGATGCCAGCCTGCTTCATCTCCGTCTCCAGGCGGGTCTTCACGGCACCGATCGGCACGAACGAGACGGGAATTTCCGGGCCGAGGTGCTCCAGAAACACGTTTTTGGTAGCCAGGCCGAGCGGGATCGTCGTCTGGACGTTCTCCTGCTCCAACTCCTTCAGCCGATTTTGAATGCGGGCGGTCGTCTCCCCCACGATCCGCGAGTATTCGCGGAAGTTGAAATTGACCGCTTTGATGCTCCCTTCCTCGTCTTTTTCCATCATCACAATCTCGTTGAAATCCACGCCTTGCTGCGTCAAACGCTTCGTGACCGCATCCGTAATGGCGAGCTTTGCCACCTGATCGGCTTTGGCTTGGGCGATCAGCAGCAAGGTCGGCTCGATCCTTCTTTCCACGATGATGAACAGGATCACCAGGGATACGACAATAAACAAAAACGTTGCGAAGATGCGTCTGCCGCGCCTTTTCCAGCCTCCTTTTCGAAAACGCACAATTTCTTCCTCTCCCTCGTTTCGCCGTACGAAACCAACTCAGTTCTCAATCAGGACGTACTGTGCGCATGGAAGAACGCTTTTGCTTGCCTGCTCGTGGTCGGCCGCTGGCGAGCACGCCGCCGATCCCTGCCACGAACGTCGGGACACCGGATGTGACGAGAATCAGCGCCCAGTCGCGAATGGACAGATCGGTCGTTTTGAAAATCGGCTGGAGAGCGTCGATGTACACGACTCCGAGCACCAGCACCAGGGACGAAATAACGGCCCAGACGAGGTATTTGTTTTCAAACACGTTGCGGTGAAACACGCTGTACTGGCTGCGGCAATCGAACACGTGAATCAACTGGGCCATGACCAACGTCACGAAGGCGACGGTCTGGGCGTGGACCAGATCGTTCGGATTCTCGCGCAGCGTCAGCCAGAAAGCGAGCAGCGTCATGGCTCCGATCAAAAAGCCGCGGCTGATGATCTTCCAGCCCAAGCCCCTGCCGAAAATGTTTTCCGCCTTGTTGCGCGGGCGCTGGTACATCGTGTCGGCCTCAGCCTGATCGACCCCGAGAGCCATGGCGGGCAAGCCGTCTGTCACCAGGTTGACCCACAAAATCTGAATGGGAACGAGCGGCAACGGCAAGCCGAGCAGCATCGCAAAAAACATGACGAGAATCTCGCCTACGTTGGACGCGAGCAAATAGCGGATAAATTTGCGGATATTGTCGTATATGTTGCGCCCTTCCTCGACGGCGGCGACAATCGTGGCGAAGTTGTCGTCGCGCAGGACCAGATCGGCCGCTTCCTTCGTCACGTCTGTCCCGGTGATCCCCATGGCGATGCCGATGTCCGACGTTTTGATCGCCGGAGCGTCATTGACGCCGTCGCCTGTCATGGCGACTACGTGCCCTTTGCTTTGCAGGGCGCGCACAATCCGCAGCTTATGCTCGGGGGATACGCGGGCGTACACGGTTACCCGCTCGGCGTGGTCGGCGAGAGTCTCATCCGACATCCCGTCCAGCTCCCGGCCCTCCAGCACTTCGCCGTAGCCGCGCATCAGCCCGATCTGGCGGGCGATCGCTTCGGCCGTCACCTTGTGGTCGCCTGTAATCATGATGGTCTTGATGCCCGCCTGATGGCACAGGTTGATCGCGGAACGAACTTCCTCGCGCGGCGGGTCAATCATCCCGGCCAGCCCGACGAAGACGAGATTGTTTTCCATCGTGCCGATCGGCTGCCCAGGGCGATAGCCTTGCAGCGTTTTGTAGGCGAAGCCGAGAACCCGCAGCGCTTTGCCCGCCATCAGCTCTGTCTGCTCCAGTACCCGATGGCGCAATGAAGCGGTCAACGGCTGCAGTTCGCCGCCCCAGAGAATGTGCGTGGATCGCGCCAGCACCGCCTCTGCCGCGCCCTTGGTCAACAGGGAGTGAACGCCGTCTGCGCCTTTCTCGACGACGGACATCATTTTGCGGTCTGAATCAAAAGGCAGCTCTTCGACGCGCACCGACTGCTGTTTCGGGTTGCCCCGCTCTCCGGCATTGCCCGTTGCTTTTGCGGCCAACACCTTCAGCGCTCCCTCTGTCGGATCGCCGACGATCTGCCAATGCCGCGTGGTTTTGCCCATGCCAAGCAAGTTGCGCGTGCCTTGTTCCTCGCAGATCAGGCGCGCATTGTTGCAGCGGTCCGCGATGCGAATGATTTGCGTCAGCGCTCCGTCGCGGGCAGGGGACACCATTTTTCCTTGGTAGTGAAAAGCTCCCTCCGGCGCGTAGCCGCTTCCGGTGACTTCATAGGTGGAATCGCTGTGCCAGACATGGGTCACCGTCATTTTGTTCTGGGTGAGCGTGCCTGTCTTGTCGGAGCAGATGACCGATGCGCAGCCGAGCGTCTCTACCGACGGCAGCTTGCGCACGATCGCATTACGCCGGATCATCCGCTGTACGCCTAACGCCAGCGCGACGGTCACAATCGCTGGCAAGCCTTCCGGGATCGCCGCTACCGCGAGGCTGACTCCTGCCAAAAACATCGTGAACAGCTCATGTCCGTGCCAAACCCCGGCGACGATCACGACAATCGTCAACAGCAAAGCGACGACCACGAGAATTTTGCCCATTTGCTCCAGGCGCACTTGCAGCGGCGTCTCCGCTTCTTCCGCTGTATTCATCAGGTGGGCGATCTTCCCGATTTCCGTCTCCATCCCGGTCGCCACGACGATGCCGCTACCTGTTCCGCCCGTCACCATCGTGCCCATGAAGGCGAGGTTTTTCTGATCTCCCAGCGGAACCGTCGAGGCCTGAGCCGTGTCCAGTTTTTTGACGTTTTTTCCGACAGGGACAGACTCCCCCGTCAGCGCCGACTCTTCTACCTCCAGCCGATTGGCGGTCAAAAGCCGCATGTCTGCCGGAACCCGGTCCCCCGCTTCGAGCACCACCAGATCGCCCGGCACCAGGCGCGAAGCGGGAATCATGGAGATGTGCCCCTCGCGAATAACCCGGGCCATCGGGGATGCCAGCTCTTTTAGCGCTTGCAGGGATCGTTCAGCTTTGGCCTCCTGAATGAACCCGAGTATGCCGTTAATGATGATGATCGCAATAATCGTAATCGCATCCAGATACTCTCCCAGGAAGTAGGAAATCAGCGTGGCGATAAACAGGATGAGCACCATAAAATCCTTGAACTGGTCAAGAAAGACCGAGTAGAGAGGCTTGCGTTTGTTCTCAGCCAACTGGTTGGCACCTTGCTTAACCAGTCTCCGCTCCGCCTCCTGCTGGGTCAATCCCTGCGCCGCATCGCTATGAAGGGCTTCGGTCACGTCGGCCGCTGCCAGCGTGTACCATTTTCGAATTGGCTGTGTATCCACCTACATCTCCTCCATCCACTTCTCACTCATTGTCATGTGTATGCAGACGAGCCAGAAAATAAAACAGGGGCTGTCCAGAAAGTCAGTGTAAACTGACTGCTGGACGCCCCGTTTTTATTGAATGGTAACGCGAGCTTTTCCCTGTCGTTCCCCGAAGGCGGCTTCCTGTCTGTTACTCGTGAACCGACTCAAGCAGCTTGCCCAGTTCCTCCATCGCTTCCTCTACTTGTTCTCCGGAGATTTCCAGCGTGATTTGATCTCCCTTGGCTGCTCCCAGCGTCATCAAGCCCATGATGCTCTTGCCGTTGATTTTCTTGCTGCCTTTGACGACGTTCACTTCGCACGGAAAGGAGGTCGCTTTCTCCACAAACAATCTGGCCGGACGGGCGTGGATGCCGCTTGGATTTTGAATGGTGAATGTTTTGGTCAACATGATGCCCAACTCCTTTTTACTCTGCCATGTCTTTTTTCAGTACTTTTATCATCAGGGCCGTAACAATGACCCCCGCAACAATCGAAACGAGGTACAGCGGCCAGTTACCGACAACCGGCAGTACGAACAAACCGCCATGCGGAGCCGGCAATGTGCACCCGAACAGCATTGACAATCCGCCGGCAACGGCAGAACCGGCCATAATGGAAGGAATGATGCGGGTAGGGTCAGCCGCCGCAAACGGGATCGCCCCTTCCGTGATGAAGGAAGCGCCCAGGACGTAAGCGGTTTTTCCCGCGTGCCGCTCTTCGGCCGTAAATTTCTTTTTGAACAGGGTAGTGGCCAAGGCAATGCCGAGCGGTGGAGTCATGCCGGCAGCCATAATCGCTGCATGCGGGGCGTAATTCCCCTCGGCAATCATCGCAATCCCGAACGTAAAAGCCGCTTTGTTGACGGGGCCCCCCATGTCAAAGGCCATCATCGCGCCCAAAATGACACCAAGGATAACAGCATTTCCCGTACCCATGTTTTTCAGCAAGTTGCCAAGCGCCGTGTTGGCTGCCGCGACGGGATCGGAGACGATGTAGACCATGATAAAGCCGGTAATCAAAGTACCCAGCAGCGGGTACAATAGCATCGGCTTGATCCCTTCCAGCGATTGCGGCAGTCCAACAAACAGCTTTTTCAGCCCAAGCACAATATACCCGGCCAAAAAGCCGGCAATGATTCCTCCGAGAAAGCCGGAGCCCGATGTAGTTGCCAGCAATCCGCCCACCATACCGGGCGCAAAGCCTGGCCGATCGGCGATGCTGGAAGCGATAAACCCGGCCAGTACCGGAATCATCAGTTGAAATGCCGTTTTTCCGCCGATGTCCATCAATACTTTGGCCAGCGGATGGAAGGACGGATCGTTCGGGTCAGACGCGTTGATCCCGAACAAAAAGCTGATCGCGATGATAATCCCGCCGCCCACGACAAACGGAAGCATATTGGACACGCCATTCATCAAGTGACGATAAAAGGCTGGCTGCTTGGACTTTTTCGCGTCCTTGCCTTCCTGAATCTTTTCCTGATAATTGGTCGCGCTCCCGCGGTAGACGCTGCCCCTCTGATTGACGGCGCGCTGCAGCAGGTCTTCGGCATTGCGGATTCCTTCGGCTACCGGTACTTCGATGAGAACCTTTCCGACGAAACGCTCCATCTCCACCTGCCGGTCAGCGGCCACGATGACAGCAGCGGCTTCTTCAATATCGCTCGACGTTAGCTTGTTTTTTACTCCTCCGGAACCGTTCGTCTCCACCTTGAGCGAGATCCCTAGCTCCGCCGCCTTTTTCTTCAGTGCATCGGCAGCCATGTAGGTGTGGGCGATGCCGGTCGGGCAAGCCGTTACTGCGACCACTTTGGCGGACACGTGCTGCTGATCGGCTGCCACGTCTTCTGTAACGCTTTCATCTTCGCTCTCAAGTTCCTTTTCCTTGTTCGTGATAATCTCAAGCACCCGTTCCTTCGTCTCTGCTTTCATCAGCTCCTGGCGAAACGACTCGTCCATGAGCATCTGGGAGAGCAGTGCAAGCGTCGCCAGATGAGCCTGGTTGGCGTCTTCGGTTGCGGCGATCATAAAGAAGAGATGCGCTTTTTGTTGATCCAGGGAATCAAATTCCACGCCCTCTTTGGAAAAACCGTAGGCGATGGCAGGTGTCTTGACCGCGGCTGTCTTGGCATGCGGGATGGCTATTCCCTCGCCAATTCCCGTAGAGCCTTGAGCCTCGCGGGCGAGAATGGCCTGCTTCATGCCATCCTTGTCGTTCAGTCGTCCCGCTTTGTCGAGTTGCTCGATCAACTCATCCAGCACAGCTTCTTTTGTGGTCGCCGACAAATGAACGACAATCGTGTCTGAATTCAGCAAATCACCAATGCGAATCTTATTGTTCATGGGTAACCCCCCATCACGAAATGAAGGTAATCGTAACGTCCTGAATGAATGCTTCTATTTTTTCACGCGTGCAAAAACCTTCCGACAGGGCGGTCGTACTCCCGGCCGCTACGGCAAAACGAAACGCCGCTTCGGTATCCATCCCGCGTGTCAGACCGTAGAGAAATCCTGCTACCATCGAATCTCCGGCGCCGATCGAATTGACCGGTTTGCGCTGTGGAATCTGGGCAAGATAGGACTCATTCCGGTTGACAAAGACCGCTCCTTGTCCGGCCATCGAGACGATGACGTTTTGCGCGCCCATCTGGAGCGCTTTTCGTCCCCACTCGATCGCTTCGGCAGGAGTCGCAATCGTCACGCCGTACAATTCGCCCAGTTCATGGTGATTCGGTTTGATGAGGAACGGTTCTTCCGGCAAACCGTTTTTCAAGGCCTGCCCTTTGGCGTCAAGGAAAATGCGGACTCCCTTGCCGCGCAGCCGCTGCATAATCATCTGGTACATATCGGAGGGCAAGCTCTTGGGGACGCTTCCGGCGAGGACGAGGTAATCGCCGCTTTGCAAACGGTCGATCTGCTCAAAAAGGCGCTCAAGCGCTTCTTCAGGAACGGGGGGAGAGACCCCGCTAATATCCGTCTCGTTCTCAGCCTTTATTTTTACGTTGATCCGCGAATCGTGATTAATCTGGATAAACTGATGAGCAATGCCGGCTTGCTCGATCTGCTGCTGTATAAATACTCCCGTAAACCCTCCGACAAACCCCAGAGCCGTACTGTCTTCACCGAGGGCGCGGAGAACTTTGGAGACATTGATCCCTTTTCCGCCTGCAACCTTCCACTCTTTTTTCGCCTCGTGAATCGCTCCTTGCGACAGGGCAGACAGCCAGATGTGGTAGTCAATCGACGGATTCAGGGTTACTGTGTAAATCATGCTTTCACCACTTTAAGAGTTGTTATTCTGCTGTATACTTGTTGTTCCTCTTGGCTGATACCGCTATCCGTGATGAGCGTAATTCCGTGCAGGTCGCCCACTTTGGCAAACGTGACGCGCGAAAACTTGTCGGAGTCGCACAAGACAAAGCGTTCATCCGAAAACTGCAGCGCCAACTGCTTGACGTACGCTTCATCGGGATCCGGTGTAGTCAGACCGTGGCTTTGGTCGATCCCATTCATGCCGAGAAAACATTTATCAAAGCGATATTGGCTGAGCGACTTGATCGCGTCTCGCCCGACGAGCGACAATGTAGCCGCTTTCAATTCACCTCCCAGAAGAATCGTTCGGATGTGGCGGTTAATCAGATGGAGGGCTATATCCACCCCATTCGTCACGACCATGATGTTCTCGGGCAAGTACGGGAGCATCTGATAAGTCGTGGTGCCCGCATCGATAAAAATCGAATCGCGGTCTTGTACCAGGCTGGCAGCGTATTTGGCGATCGCCGTCTTTTCCCGCTCGCGTTTGACCGACTTTTCCAGAATCGTCGGCTCCTCGATTTTGCTCTGCAGCACAGATGCTCCACCGTGGACGCGCTTGAGCAAGCGCTGTTCTTCCAATTCGCTCAAATCCCGCCGAATCGTCGACTCGGACGCTCCTGTAGCCTCGACAAGTTCATGGATTCGCACGAAGTCTTTTTCTTTTACGAGCGCAATAATCAACTGATGACGTTCCGGAGTTAGCATCGTACCCTCCCTTCTGGCAGTGCCATCTGATTGATTTTGATTATACATGCACATTCAATCAAAAACAATCACAAATGCTCATAATCAATCAGTAATGCTGACGGAAAGTGTTCACGCCTCCGCCAAACAGCCGTTTGATTCAAATATGTCAGCAAAAAAACCACGACCAACATGCTCCACCATGGTTGATCGCGGCTTCCTTTGTAATCCCGTATGATACTTGTGTTGTACGGCCCGCTTACAGCTCGAACCGCTCGGCAATCTGGTGAATCTTCACAGATGTCTCGTGGAGTCGTCTGGCTTGGTCGGATACCTGCTCGGTTGCGTTTAGCTGGGCCTCGCCGGCTGCTGCCGCTTCCTTCGCTGATACAGAAAAGCTTTGCGAGATGTACATGACCTTGTCGATATTTTGTTCGGCCGCGTCGACATCGCGCAGCACTTCGCCCATGACTTCCGCATTGCGCGCCGTATGAGTCGCAGAGAGGGCTGATTTTTCGGACAGGACGTGCACGATTGTTTGCAGCTCCTGCACGAGCGCGAGTCCGCTTTGCACCTCCTGGCGTTCTTCCTGGACGACTTGCACGGTCTGATGGGACTTCTTAATAATCGCACCGGCGACGTCCATAATGTGGGAAGCAGCTTCGTCTGCCCGGTTCGCCAGCTTGCGCACCTCATCCGCGACGACTGCAAATCCCCGTCCTTCCGCACCCGCTCGCGCAGCTTCGATCGCTGCATTCAGCGCCAGCATGTTTGTCTGTTCGGCGATTTCCCGGATGTCGCGAATCATTTGCTCAATCCCGGCAGCCTGGCGCTTAAGCTCATACATGGAGGTCTCTGTCGTATGGCTCGCCTGCTCGATGCGCTGCATTTGCATGTGCAAGTGGCTGGTTTTCGCAATCCCCTCCCGGGCGGCCAGCTCCGCTTCCTGGGTCAGCGTACTGGTCTCTTTCAATTCGCTCCCGGCTTTGCGAATCAGTGCCGTAATCTTTTTTAATACCGCCTCTGTATCTTCAACCAGACTCGCCTGCTCCACCGCTCCGCCGTGCACCTGCTGCAGACCGGCAGAAAGCTGCTCGGAAGCGCTTAGCAGCTCCTGAACCATCGCTTCCTGCTTTGTACTGATCTCTTTGGTCGCATGCGACGTTTGCCGCAGCTCAGTCAATATGCCATGAATGCCAATTAACATTTTGTTGATTTCAAACGACATTTGCCCCCATTCGTCGCGCCGTGCAGTCTGCACTCTCGCTTTCAGCTTTCCTGAAGAAATGGCTTTCGTGACCCTCATCCAATCGCGCCAGTTGTGACGGAAATTGCGATGGGTCAACAGCCCGATACAAGCGGCGAGCATGAGAGCTATCGCTGCAACCGCTCCTTTTGTCCAGGGCGACTGAGCCAGCCACAGACCAACTGTTGCGAAACAAACGGGCATGACGAAGGCCGCCACCAGCTTCCAGCCGTAGGACAAAGCGGGTACGACCACGCCTAAGCGCAGACTGTAAGCGTTTTCTCCTCTTACCTGAACAGGTACTGATGTGTCCAGCAAAAGCTCACCGGTGTTGCGGGGGTACATTTGTGCCAACGGTTCATTGGTTCGTGCGGCACGTAAACCGACTTCATCGTTGAACAACGTGCCTTCCCGCAACCGGTTAGTGTGAATGATCCCGAGTCCCTCCCGCGTGACGAGAACAAAATATTCGTCTCCTTCCAGCATGTCATCCAGCCTTTGTCTGATTTTCGCGCTATCGTCCTGGACCGTTCCTTCCTGCAAGAGCGCTTCGATTTCTTTTGCGGCTTGCTGCACCTTTCGCAATGACCTTTGCTTCAGCTTTTGACTCGCTTTCACAAAAACCCCCACCCCATTAAGCAGAATAATACCGTATTGTTATATTTCCCCAAGTACGATCGCTCTCCTGTCTACCGCTTTGCATTTGCCCGCAAAAAATGCCATCGTGCCCATGAAGGCGAGGTTTTTCTGATCGCCCAACGGAACCGTCGAGGCTTGGGCCGTGTCCAATTTTTTGACGTTTTTGCCGAGGAACAGACTCCCCCTTCAGCGCCGACTCTTCTACCTCCAGCCGATTGGCGGTCAAAAGCCGCATCGCTATGAAGGGCTTCGGTCACGTCGGCCGCTGCCAGCGTGTACCATTTTCGAATTGGCTGTGTATCCACCTACATCTCCTCCATCCACTTCTCACACTGGGGGTTTTCGTTAGAGAACGAATAAAACAACCCGTCCTTTTTCCAGGACGGGTCCGAATTTTTGAATGGAAGTTATTTCAAACTTTTGGCCAACCCGATGCAAATGAGCAGAATCGGCGGCAGCCAGGTCAGGCGGGCAAGCCACCTCGTTTTTCCCGCACGCCGTCCAATCGCCAGCCCGACCGCAAGCAGCAGCGCGCTCATTATCGCGATGCACAACGCGACGACGAGTGGCGAGTAGCCCAAAAATGTGAGGCTGATTCCCGCGCCAAAAGCGTCCAAAGAGAGCGCCAGCCCCAGCATAACCGCCTCCCAGCCCATGATATCACCCGAACGGTCCGCATCGGCTTTGGAGGGGTCTTTCAAAATTTGAATCATGACACCGAAAATGCGAAATTGCGTTAATACTGTGCGATCCAGCTCTACCTGCGTTTCTCTGGCTGACACTGCCGCCTCGCCATTCGCGGGAGTCAGCGCGCCTGCTTGACCCGCCGGCATACCGGACTGTGCGGGCAGCAAATCCGGCTCCGTTCCCCTGCCCTGACGCGAAGAAAAAAGCCGCCAGAGAGTAAACAAGCCCATCAAAATCAAGACGGCTGCGCCGATATGCTTGCCAATCTCAGGCGTCAGCCAATCCGTCAGCGAAGCACCTACGAGCATGACACCATACACAACGGCAAAAGAACATCCCGATACGACGACCAGCGACAAAAACGGCATTTTCATGTTGCGCAAACCATACGTCAATCCTACGCTGACACTGTCCATGCTGATGGCCAGGGAAACGAGCAGGAGTGCGAGCCATCCGCTCATATGTGGTCACCTCTTTCCCATTGCCTATTAGATATACGCGAGAAGGGCTTTTCATGTGCAAACAAACAAGGGATCGGCTCATCACCGAAGCGCTCGGCGCTTCACGAAAAGTCCGTGAGTGGGCGTGCCGATGAGATCACGCCCGTTTTCGCTGCATTCCTACACACAAAAAAGCCATCGCCTGCCGTCATCCAGCAAGCAATGGCTTTCTTTCCTGTATGTGTATGCGAAATGCCTTTTACAGTTCCTCGTCAAATCCGCCAAAGTCAAAATCCATCTCTTCGCCCTCGCCGCCATCCTCTGAGGCCATTTCCTCATCCGGCGACATCAGCTCGCTAAGCAGCATGCCGCCCAAGAACCCGGCTGCCATGCCCCCGATCATGCCGCCCATGCCGCTGCCGCGATGTCCGTGGTGGCCGTGTCCGTAATGCCCCTGTTGGTAGGAAGCGAGCGACACGTACGGAATCGCTTGCGGATTGTTCGCGTATTCGCGAATTTTTTCGATCAGATAACGGGACAGCTCTTCCTCTTGTCCGTCTGCGAGCAATTGCTGCGGAACCACGATTTCGGCCTTGTACTCCTTCTCGCGGCGCAAAAAGCCTGTAGCCAGGTCCAGCTCTACCAGCATGCGCAGCTCGTCTGGCGCGGTGAAAAAGACCACTTCCAGCTCATTGAGCGGAATGCCCAGGTTGGCAGCCGGGAAAAAGGAGAACTCTTGCCCGTACGGCGTCAGCTTGCCGGAGTCTGGCTTTTGGCGCAAGTTCAGGCGGTCAAACGCACAGAGTACGCGCTCCACTGGCTCGGGCGGCAAAATCTCGACGCGGTCAAAATCGGTCGGGTCGAGGGCCATTTCCACATCGAGCTTGGTTTGCAGCGCGTACTGGATCGCTGGCGTCGACACAGCCAGTCCATGCGGCATCTCAAACGAAAACGGAATCTCCTGCACGAACGGCTTTGGCTGTACCGTAAAGTTGCGGCTGATCGGGTACACCTGCACCTGCTTGGTCACTTCCTGCCCGCGCAAATTCACTCTCATCAGCAGGACTGCGCTCAGCTCGGAAATGCGCTGCTCCACGTTGCCGCCCTCGATTCGCACGACACCGGTCATCGTCTCTCCCAGTCGGTAGCCAGGGGCGTCCAGCTTGAGATCAACCGTTGCCGCTCCTACACCGAATTTTGCCATCAGCTTTTTGAACATCGGCTTCTCCTCCATATATAAGCAATTACTTATATTTATAGTGTAGCAGAAAAAGAGCCTTTAACGCGAGTGGCTAATGCGCGAGCGAGCAATTCCACCAGTCTGGCGGCCTGCTCCCCGGTCGTATCCCGCAGCGCGGAAAACTCCGTCACTTCCATGGCGACGACACGCTCGTCACCGAGCACTGCGGCGAGCAAGGCTTCCGCTTCCTGCAAAGACAGCCCCGTCTCGCTTGGCGCATAGGCGGCTGCCATCGCTTCCTTGTGCATGACATCCACATCAAAATGAACGAGAATCCGGGCATCGGACGGAATCGCCTGCAAGATGCGGGCGATGGAACCAACCACGCCGTCCTTTTGCAGTTGCTCCAACGTCGTCACGTCGATCCCGTATGCTTCGGCAGGCTGCTGCTGACAGCCCACGAGCCGGATTCGCTCTGCCTCCCAGCCGCTGCGCTCGATCCACTGTCCCTGATCCTGGAGCAAAAACCACAAGCCCATCCCTGCCGCGCCAATGCACCGCGAAGCCGAGGGAACTACGGCGTCGAGATGGCCGTCGATGACCAGCAAAAACGCCTTTTCTTTATGTCGCGCCTGGTGAGCCAAAGCCGTGCCCACAATCAGGCCGCAGTCTCCGCCCAGCATCAGCACAAACTCGTCAGACGCAAACCAGTTCTGCGCCTCTTTGCCCAGCAAGTCCCACAGCATGCGCGGAGCTGGCCAGTTGCGAACTGGCGGAATATTGTGACGGGGCAAGTAATCAGGGAGCCGCACATTCCCGATGTCCTCGACGCCAAGACCTGCTTGCTGCAATTGCCCGATGAGTCCTGCTTTGCGTAGCGCATCCGGGGAGAGCTCCGTGCCGGAGACGTACGCTCCCGTGAAATGCGGAATACCAGCCACTTTTACGTTAATAGACAGTCCCTCCATTGCTTTTGAACTAGGAATCATCACCAGTATAGCACAGCCTGGACTGAATATATTGCACAAGCTCGCTGACGGAAGGCGCAAGCCAGCCGTCCGGCATGAGGGCGCGCTCGCCTCGCAGCAGGTGGCAGGCAAACGCATTCGGATGGACGCCCGGACTCAAAAAATACACTTGCTGAAACGGAGCCGGAATCGCGTCCATCGCTGCCACGCATTTGCTGACATACGTTTGCAGCGCCTCCTGATAGCGCGGAGCGGTCAGCGCCGTCCCGCAGCGGACTTCGATTCCGGTCAATTCCTTGGCGTGCGCGGCATCCAGGCTTTTGGCGAGCGAGCAGACCACAAACAGCAGCTTGTCGGGCGAAAGCTTGTAACGTTTCTGATACTGCTTGGCAAAACGGGCCAGGGTAGCGTTCCAGGAAGGAGTGTCGTAGCTGCCCAGATCGGGAATGCACTTGAGCGCCGCGACCAACTGGTCCTTGCTCCAAAGAAACAGCAGACCGTCCATCACCTGAAAAGACAATCCGGCAAGTCGCCCCGCCAAAAACTCCCCGACCCGCTCATGCATGACGCGCGAGATGCGCTGGGACGACTTGCGCTTGAGCTTTTGCCGAACACGAATTTCCTCTTCCTCCACATAAATCCGCACAAGCGTCAAAAACAGCAAGGCTTCTGCCCTCCGCTGGCGCTCGTCCTCCTGCCCCTGCCGGGCGCACGCTTCGGTCAGGCACTCCAAACGGCTGTAGGCGTCCCGGAGGCTTTTCGCCCAGCGTCCTGCTTTTTCTGTGCCCATGCTACTCCTCCTCTAGCTCTTGTCAGATGCCTGATCGGCTACGACCAACACATCCATGTGCCGCGCCTCCCGCAGCAACCGCTGAACGACCGAGCCTTCGCAGATTTCCTTCCACCTCGTCCGCGCCGATTGCCCGATGATGACCTGTGTCGTGCCTTTTTCGTTCATGTGGAAGATGAGCTGGGTAAAAACTTTGCGCCGCCCCGCTGCCTTGTATTGCTCGAAGCGTCCTCCCAGCCGCTCGGTCAGGCCGCGCAGCTTGGCCAGTTGCCCCGCTTCCTCTTCCGTCAGCGGCTCGTGATCTTGGACATACGCCACATGCCAGACAGCCTTCAGCCGATAGGCGATACGGAAGCCTCGGCGAATCAACCGCTCGCTGTCCGCCCGCAGATTGACGCAGACAAAAATGACTTCCCGTTGCCGCCAGGGACCGCGCAGCGTTCGCCGCTCCCACGCTTCGAGCCGTTCGTCGACATCGTCCGCCACCTCGCGCAAGGCCAGCTCCCGCAAGGCAATCAGGTTTCCCGTCCGAAAAAAATTCGCCAGCGCCTGCTCTACCTTTTCCCGCGCGTAAATGTTGCCCTCGCGCATCCGCTGCCGCAGCGCCTTGGGGGAAATGTCGATCAGCTCCACTTCGTCCGCTTGGTGCAAAATATGATCGGGAACCGTCTCCCGCACGCGGATGCCCGTGATTTGCTCAACGCTGTCATTCAAGCTCTCCAGGTGTTGAATGTTCATCGTGGCAATCACCGAGATGCCTGCCGCAAGAAGTGTTTCTACATCCTGGTACCTTTTTTCGCGCTCGCTGCCTGGTGCGTTGGTATGAGCCAGCTCATCCACCAGCACGACCTCCGGATTGCGCCGGATAATCTCGTCCGTGTCCATCTCTTCCAGCGTCACGTTTTTGTAGGGGATGCGTTTGCGCGGAATCAGGGGAAGGGCGCCGATCTGCTCGCTGGTTTCTTTTCGCCCGTGGGTTTCCAACAGCCCGATCACCACATCAATGCCGCTTTTGGCCAACTCGTTTCCTTCGCGCAGCATCGTGTACGTCTTGCCGACGCCAGGAGCTGCTCCGACGTACACCTTCAAAGTGCCGCGCCTGATTTTTCCGATCTGTTGCTCCAGCTCTGCCTGCGACAGACGGCGGTACGGGTTGGCGGCTTCCGCAGCTTTTCGCCTGGCTGGCAAAACCCGCTCCCCGTTGCGCTCCGAGCGGTCGGCCACGATCAAAATATCAATGTTTTTGGTCTGCCTGAGAATTTTATGGACAATCGAGCCGCGCCAGATTTCTTCCCAGCGCGTTCGCTTGGACTGCCCCATGACGATGCGGGTCACATTGCGGGCCATCGCGTAGGCGACCAGCTCGCTCGCCACGTCCTTTTCCCGCTGCAACGGCGCTTCCGCAAACGTCCCGCCCACTTTATCGACGAGCTTGACGATCGCTCTGCGAAAAGTCGCTTCCTCCTTGGTCAGCTTTTTATGCAACGGGCGAAAACAGACGACCAAAAGTTCTCCGCCGAGTCGTTTGGCAACCTGTTGTCCGCGCCGGACCAGAATCGAGCCGTTCCAATGATACTGGGCCGAGACGAGGATTCGCTCCGTCGCCCCAGAAGCGCCGACCATGCCGTGCTTCTCGCGGTAGTCCTCCAAATCTTCATTTACGCCTGTGGCGACGAAGCGCAGAGCCAGCTCCCGCAGCACGTGCAGATTGTCCCTGCGAAACAGCGGATGGTTGCTACGGGTGGCCGCTCCGTCCTCCTGAAGCCGTTTCAGAATCGCTTCCGGGGTCACATCCAACAGCTTCACCTCGTCCGCGAGAGCGAGCGTATCTTCCGGCACGCACTGGTCGATCTGCACCTGCGTCCGGGTCAACCGCTCCGCCAGCTCCTTCATGCCCGCCAGCTCGTAAATATTGACGGTCGCCATCACGCTGATCTGATGGTCGAGCAAATAGCGGACGTCATCGAGTCGCGTCGGACGGGGCGCATCGGGACGATTGCGGTGGGCCAGCCCGTCGACCAGCACGACCTCGGGATCGCGCTCCACGATTTTCTCCACATCGAGATCGTGCCTCGCCTCCCCTTGCAAAAGCCAGACGTGAGAAGGGATTTGCTCCAGCCCTTCCCGCATCTGGGCGAGCTTGGGCGAGGCATCCCCTCCGGTAGCGGCGATCACGACATCAATCCCTTTTTTCCGCAGGCTCTGCCCTTCCATCAGCAAATGGTACGTCTTGCCCGAACCGCTCGCGGCCCCCAAAATGATTTTCAGTCGGCCCCGGTGCATCCTGGAGATGGACCGCAAAATTTCCTCCGGGGACTTTCGGCGAAACTGCTCAACCATCTGGCAGCCCTCCTGCTATTTCAACTGGTCCAGAGCGATATTCAGCTTCAACACGTTCACCCGCGGCTCGCCGAATACGCCGAGGCTTCTCCCTTCCGTATGCGCCGCAACCAACGCCTGCACCTTCTCCGGGTCAAGCTGGCGCGCTTTCGCGACGCGCTGCACCTGAATGGCAGCCGCCTGCGGCGAGATATGCGGATCCAGACCGGAACCGGAGTTAGTCAGCAGGTCGGCCGGAATGTCTTCCTGCCTGACGCTGGGGTTGGCTGCCAGAAAAGCGGCGATGTCTTTTTGCACGCGCTCGATCAAGGCTGGATGGGACGGCGCATAGTTGTTCGAGCCGGAGCCTGCCGCATTGTTGTCGATGGAAGAAATGCGGCCCCAGAAATACTTCGGATCGGTGAAGGTTTGCCCGATCAGCTCGGAGCCGATCACGGTGCCGTTCGCATCGGCAATCAGGCTGCCGTTCGCCTTGGCTGGCATGACGACCTGCGCGATTGCCGTCATCGCCAGCGGGTAGGCCAGGCCGCAAATGAGCAGCAACACGAGAGACAAGCGGAGATTTTTCCAGACCATACAGATTCACCTTTGCTTTCTTTTTTCAATGGGTTTACACAAGGTTCAGTCCGACGAGCAGCAGGTCGATCAGCTTGATGCCGATAAACGGGACGAGGATGCCGCCTCCCCCATAGATGACGAGATTGCGGCTGAGCAGCTTCGACGCGCTCATCGGCGTGTACTTCACGCCTTTGATCGCCAGCGGAATCAGAAGCGGGATGATGAGCGCGTTGAAAATCAGCGCGGACAAAATGGCGCTTTGCGGCGTAGCCAGCCCCATGATGTTGAGGGCGTTCATCTGCGGGATCGCCAGCATGAACATCGCCGGAATGATCGCAAAGTATTTCGCCACGTCGTTTGCGATACTGAACGTCGTCAAGGCGCCGCGCGTCATCAAAAGCTGCTTGCCGATCGCCACGACTTCGATAATTTTCGTCGGGTCGGAGTCGAGATCGACCATGTTCGCCGCTTCCTTCGCCGCGGCGGTTCCGCTGTTCATCGCCAGTCCGACATCCGCCTGGGCGAGCGCAGGCGCGTCATTCGTTCCGTCGCCTGTCATGGCGACCAGTTTACCTTCTGCCTGTTCTTTGCGGATCAGTGCGATCTTGTCCTCCGGCTTCGCTTCCGCCACAAAGTCGTCGACGCCTGCTTCGCGGGCAATCGTCGCTGCCGTCAGCGGGTTATCGCCCGTGCACATCACGGTGCGAATCCCCATCCGTCTCAGCTCTTCAAAACGTTCGCGCATACCCGGCTTCACCGTATCCTTCAAGTAAATCAACCCGAGAATCACGTTGCCCTCCGCCACTGCCAGCGGCGTTCCGCCTGCGGTTGCGATCCGGCTTGCCTTTTCGTCCAGATCGGCAGGAATCTCCCCGCCTTGCTCCTTCACGTATGCTTTGATCGCATCGACAGCGCCTTTGCGGATGAGCACGCCGTTTGCCAGATTGGTGCCGCTCATGCGCGTCTCCGCCCGGAATTCCACCCCCAGAGACCCCGGCAGCTCCAGCTCGCTTGCTGACAGCCCCTGCTTTTTCGCCAGCTCCACGATCGAGCGGCCTTCCGGTGTTTCATCGTGTACCGAGCTTTGCGCTGCCGCCCGGTTCAGCTCCGCGGCCGTACCTGCACCTACCGGGACAAACTCTGCTGCCATGCGGTTTCCGTACGTAATCGTCCCGGTTTTGTCCAAGATGATCGTATTGATGTCGCCTGACGCCTCGACCGCTTTTCCGGACATCGCAATGACGTTGAACTGCGTGACCCGGTCCATGCCGGCAATCCCGATGGCCGACAGCAGGCCGCCTATTGTGGTCGGAATCAGGCACACCAGCAAAGCGACCAGGGTAGCGACGGGAAGCGCCGCATTCACGTAGCTGGCAATCGGCTGCAACGTCGTGCAGACGATCAGGAAAATCAGCGTCAGGCTGACCAGCAACGTATGCAGCGCCATTTCGTTGGGTGTCTTCTGCCGTTTTGCCCCTTCGACCAGCGAAATCATCCGATCGAGGAACGACTCGCCGGGATCAGCCGTCACCCGAACGCGAATGCTATCACTCACAACACGCGTCCCGCCTGTAACCGAGTTGAAGTCGCCGCCCGCCTCCTTCATCACGGGAGCCGATTCACCCGTAATCGCTGATTCATCGACGGAAGCGATGCCCGCCACGATTTCGCCGTCAGCAGGAATCAACTCGCCTGCCTCCACCAACACCAGATCTCCCTTCCGCAGCTCTGTGGCGCTGACAATCTGAATCGTGCCGTCTTTGGCGAGCCTTCTCGCTTTCGTGTCCTGCTTCGTTTTTTTCAGACTCTCGGCCTGTGCTTTGCCGCGCCCTTCCGCCAATGCTTCCGCGAAGTTGGCAAACAGGATGGTCACGAACAAAATCAGGCTGACGACGCCGTTGTAGAGCCGATCCGATGCCCCGCCGAACAGGTCGGGAAAAATCGTCAACAGCAGCGTCAGGAAAAATCCGACTTCGACGACAAACATGACCGGATTTTTCAGCATGACCCGCGGGTCCAGCTTTTTCACGGACTCGACAAAGGCCCGCTGGTACAAATCTTTGGGAAGCGCAGTCGTGCGCGTTTTGCTCATGGGAATATCTCCTTCGTCTTCTCTGTATTAGCGGATGGTCAGCCACTCGGCAACCGGACCGAGAGCGAGCACGGGCAAAAACGTCAACGCCCCCACGATCACAACCGTCGCCAGCAACATCAGCAGAAAGACGCTGTTGTCCGTGCGCAACGTTCCCATCGTCTCGGGCACAGGCGTTTTCGCGAGCAGGGAACCCGCTACCGCCAGCATCACAATGATGGTGACGTAGCGGCCAACCAGCATGACCAGGGCAGTAGAGAGGTTCCAGAATGGAGTGTTGTCGCCCAATCCCTCCAAGCCCGAGCCGTTGTTGGCTGCCGAAGAGGCAAACTCGTACAGCACCTGAGATACGCCGTGGAAGCCGGGATTGGAGATGCCTGCTGTGCCCATGTCTGTCGCGAGCGCAACTGCCGTCGGCGCCAAAACAATCAACGGATGAACGAGAATCGCAATCGCGATCAGCTTCATCTCTTGGCCTTCGATTTTTCGCCCGAGAAATTCCGGTGTGCGGCCAACCATCAAGCCTGCGATAAACACAGCCAAAATCGCGTACATCAAGATGTTGACCGTCCCGACGCCATCTCCGCCGAACACGCAGTTCAGCATCATTTCCCCAAGCGGCACGAGGCCGCCCAGCGGGGTCAATGTATCGTGCATGTTGTTGACCGCCCCTGTCGTAGCTGCCGTCGTCACCGCTGTATACAGGGCGCTTTGCGCGATGCCGAAGCGCACTTCTTTTCCTTCCATGCTGCCCATCGCCTGCGACAAGCCAGCCCGCTCCAGCGCCGGGTTGCCGTTGGCCTCGCTTGTGTAGGCGAGCGTCAAAAATGCCAGAAACATCAGGCCCATTGCGCCGAAGATCATCCAGCCCTGCTTGCGGTTTTTCGCCAGGAAGCCAAACGTAAACGGCAAGGCCGCCGGAATCAGGAACATCGCGAGAATTTCCATCACGTTTGTCAACGGCGTCGGATTTTCAAACGGATGCGCGGAGTTGACCCCGAAGAACCCGCCGCCGTTCGTGCCCAGATGCTTGATCGCTACCAACGAAGCGACCGGGCCGCGCGCAATTTGCTGCTCGGCGCCGCTCAGTGTCGTCGCTGTCGCCGTCGGTTCCAGCGTCTGCGGCACGCCTTGCGCCACCAGGAGCAGCGTCACCACCACCGCCAGCGGAAGCAACAGCCGCGTATGCGCCCGCACGAGGTCCACGTAAAAGTTGCCGATGCTGCGCTGCCCGGTCAGCCCGCGCATGAACGCCATGACGACGGCAATCCCCGTGGCAGGAGTCGTAAACATCAGGTACATAATCACCGTCATCTGCGACAGGTAGGACAGACCGCTTTCCCCGCTGTAGTGCTGCAGATTGGTATTGGTCAAAAAGCTGACAGCCGTATTGAACGAAAGCAACGGGTCCATAGCCGCTACCCCGCCCGGATTGCCCGGCAGCACCCCTTGCAGCCGCAAAAGCACATAGGCAATGGCACCCATCGCGAGATTGCTGACCAAAACCGCTCCCGCGTACTGTTTCCAGGTCATGTCTGCGGCGCGAATCCCTGACAGCCTGTAAATCCCTTTTTCCACCCCGCCAAACAGACGGTCCAATCGAGTCTCTTCCAGCGAAAAGGCTCGCGCCAGATAGCGCCCCGTCGGAACAGCCAGTACGAGCAGCACCGCCAAAACGAGCGAGATTTGTATAAAGTCCACGGACAATTCCTCCTACTTCCTCTATGAAATGAATCGTTCGACCTTTTCGCCTAATACTTTTCCGGGTAGAGCAATGCGTGACCCAAATAGAGGGAGAGTCCAGCCACAATCAGCAGCAACACGATCATTTCCCCTTCCCTCCCTGCTCTCTCACCACGGCGTCACAAAACTGGATGAGTGCAAAAAACGCACTGAATGCAAGCCCCAAGAGCAATATCGAAACCAAGTCCATTCGAAGCCCCTCCTTTTTTCATCTGCTGCCTGTCGTTTCTTTCGCGCCATCCTCTTTTTCTGGCCCCTGCCTCCGCCTGCCCACGAACAAAATCGAACCGGATCGCCTCTTTCGCTCCCCCTTTTGGAACAAGCTTTCTCGCCTGAAAAAACCTGCCAATCGGGTAAAAAAATAGACCAATGCTTACCCATTCCCCGACACGCAGATCGTCACGACAGGCCGGCAGAGATGGACAGACGGGCAAACCCCGCCCGCATCCAGCGGCATGAAAATGAAAAACGATCGCTACTTCGGAGAAAAAGTACTCATTGGTCTACCTAACGCCCAGCCGACTTGATTTGCCTTCTTTGCGTTTTGTCTCCCGTTTCCTTTTTCAAAAAAACAGCGTATGCTTTTTTTGGGCAAAACGAAAAGACCTGCGGATTACGTTTCGAGCAAGTCCTTCTCGCCGTCCCGACGGACAACAAAAAAGGCCTCCTCAAACAGGCGGTCTTTTGACCTCCCTCGCTTTAGCCGACGAAGTTAGCTGACGGGTAGGATGGCGAAAGAGTCTCTCATCCCTTCCACGAAACCGTGGAATTAACCCCAGAAGATTGGGTCCTCCGTTCCCGAGTGCCTCGGGATTAGGCCAGATTTGCAATTGTTGGTTACGAGTCTCATTATACGTCTGGCATAATCGGTTGTTAATGTCTTGTTTTTCGCTTTTTGGCACGCTTTGCGCATTCTTTATCGATGTAAGCGCTTTAGCTGCATCAAGCCTCAGCCGCGCGCTATATTTCATCCGTTCTCTCCTATTTTCGCGAAAAATCATCCGGCTCGCTCTCCGCCTTGTCGATCCAAAGTTTTGCTTTGTTGACAGGCTTCCGTCCGTCTCAGTAAGATTAAGCTCAACGAAGCAATCTTGGGAGGAATCTCGTTTGGCCATCTCGATCAAAAAGAAGCTGGAGGCCGAAATCAGCGAAGCCTTTATCAAATTTCAACGCGACCTGATCGGACGGGGGCCGCAGGAGGCCAAGACATATATCGTCTCTGACATGGTGATCGCTCGCTTCAAAGGCGTCCTCACCGTCGAGGAAAAGCATCTGTCCAGCCACGAAAAAGGCAGGCGGATCGTCAAGGAAATGCGCGAGATTTTGCGCGAAATGTACAGCGAGGAATCGGAACAAATCGTCGAGAAGCTGACCGGGTGCAAAGTGCTGTCCAGCCACAGCGACATCAGCACGAAGATGGGCGAGCGGATCGAGGTTTACGTCCTGGATAAAGATTTGGAAAAACAGCTTGGCTCGTAACCGGATAAACAAGCAGAAGGCTTCGCCTGCGCGTGCAGTGCGAAGCCTCGCTTTTTTACAAGCACACCTCAACCTGCACCGGCTCGTCATACGCAAAACGCTCGCTGATATCGGTGACGACCTCCCATTCTTCCTCCCCGACGCGGATCGAATAAATCAGCTCGCGCCCCTGAAACTGAACGTGAACGACCTTCCCGACAATCCCGTCCGCGCCTGGCTGCCAGGCGGAGAGCTTGAGCTGGTCTGGGCGCACAGGCAATACTTGCTGGGCATAAAAAGCGGAGAAGTCGCGGGAAACGGTGATCGGCAGCGCTGGCGCCCCGTGCTTTTCCAGCAAAAACGTGCCCGGAGCGGCCCAGCTTCCTTTTAAAAAGTTGGCCCTGCCGACAAACTTGGCGACAAACGGCGACTCGGGCGCGTAGTAAATATCGTGCGGCGTGCCCGCCTGTTCGACTCTGCCGCTCTTCATCACGACGATCTGATCCGCCATTGCCAGCGCCTCTGACTGATCGTGCGTCACGTAAACAATCGACGTTCCCAGCTCGCGGTGGATGAACTGGATTTCTTTGCGCATCTGCATGCGCAGCTCTGCGTCGAGGCTACTCAGCGGCTCGTCCATCAGCAAAAGCGTCGGGTTAAACACGATGGCCCGCGCCAGGGCGACACGCTGCTTTTGCCCGCCGGAAAGCTGGCTCGGAAAGCGCTCCTCCATTCCCCCCAGCCCGACCATCTCCAGCATCTGCGCTACGCGCGCCTTCGGGTTTTGCCTGAACGCCTCCGGCACCTGCTGTTGATGCTGCAAAGGAAACGCCACGTTTTCGTACACCGTCAAATGCGGCCAGAGCGCGAACGACTGAAACACCATGCCGATCCGCCGCTCCTCTGGCGGCTTGCGCTTGCTGGCATCGGCTACACACTCGTTGTTGATCCAGATGTCACCGCTCGTCGGCGATTCAAATCCGGCCAACAGCCGCAAGAGCGTCGTTTTGCCGCAGCCGCTCGGCCCGAGCAGGGCGACAAATTCGCCTTGGCCGATCTGCAAATCGAGCTGGTGCAGCGCCGTCACACCGCCGAATTTTTTCGATACCCCTACTACACGCGCACTGTTCATCGTTCGATCCTCCGTTGCCAGTATCGTTTCCACAGGCTGCCCGCTGCCAGCGCCAGCAGAATAGCCACTACAATCACGGTAGAGAGGGCCGTGCTGTAGGTAGTGGAGCCCGCCTGCTCAAAGCTGAAAATGACGACGCCGATCGTTTCCGAACCGGACGTCCACAAGAGCGACGATATCGTCAGTTCCGTAAAGGCGGTGAGAAAGACCAAAAACAAACCAGTCGCCATCCCCGGCGCATAGAGCGGCAGCAAAATTCGCCGCCACCTCGTCCAGAAACGCCCGCCGTTGATGCGCGCCGCTTCCTCCACTTCCTTGCCTACCTGCATGATCGAGACGGTGCTGCTTTTCACCTGCAGAATGAGAAAGCGCGTCACATAAGCGATCAGTATGAGCCAGACGGTTCCGTACACCCCTGGCTGCCAACCGGGAATCGGCTCGATCCAGGTCAAAATCATCGCCAGCCCCAGCACCATGCCCGGCAACGCATACGGCAGCGCCACGACGCCTTCCATCGCTTTGCCCGCCGCAGACGGTTTATGGATGCGCCAATAGGCGAACAGCGTACCGGTCACAACGCACAAGACACCTGCCATGCTGGCGAGCATCAGGCTGTTGCCGATCGCCCCCCGCGTGCCCGCGTGGTCGAACAGCACGAAGGCAAAATGCTTCCAGGTCAAATTTTCCGGGACAAACGGCAAGCCGTACGTTTTGACGAAGGCGTTTGCCGCCATGGACAACAGCGGCAGCACGCTCGTCACGAGCAAAAAGCCGCCGACGGCAATCTCCACTGCCAACCGATGTTTGCCCAGCGAACGCCGGATCGACTTGTCCTCGGCACTGGTCTGGTCGACGCGGCTTTTTCGCAGCAACACCCACTGTAGCCCTGTCCCCGCAAGCGCGATTACGCCGAGCAGGACAGACAGGACAGCCGCCCGCGCAAAAGCGCTCGGCCCAAATCCGATGACTTCTTCGTAAATGAGCGTGCTGAGCACCGCGATGTTTTCCGGGATGCCCAAAAATGCCGGAATGCCGAAGTTGTCCAGCCCAGAGATAAAGGCCAAAAGCCCTCCCCCGGCGATGCCCGGCAAGGCGAGCGGCAGCGTCACCCGGGCAAATACCGTTCGCGCACTCGCGCCGGAGGAATGCGCCGCCCATTCCAGCTCCTTTGGAATCCGGTACAGCACGGACAGCGTCAACATGTACACCAGCGGATAGTGAGTCAGCCCCATCACGACGACGATGCCGTCAAGCCCGTAGACGTTCCACAACTCGACTGGCCCTCCCGCAAGCCAGCTCGCTGCCCGGTTCAGCACGCCCTGCGGCCCTGCCAACTGCGTCCAGGCCAACGTCATCACGTAGGAGGGAATGAGCAGCGGCAACAGAGCGAGGGCGTGAATAGCGGCCTTCCCGCGTATGTCCGTATAGGCGCACAGCCAGGCCAGCGACACGCCCAACCCAATGGAGATGAGCGTGGAGAGGCCAGCCGCCGTAATCGTATGTCCGACCGCCTCCCACGTCCGGGCATTGGCGAGCACTTCTGCAAAATACCGCAGCCCCAGCCCTGCTTCTGTTTGTACACTCAGCGCAATCAGCTTCCACAACGGATAGACAAAAAAGAAGGCGACCGGCACCAGCACGATCCACGTAGCCGCCTTGTCCAACGACAGGGAGGCGGCGAATTTGCGCCGCTCCCCCATCTGCCTCTCGCTCACCGCCGTCTGCCAGTTAGTTGCCACCCATCATCTCTCCAAATTTCTTTTTGTCCGCTTCTCTCGCTGCTTCCAGCTCGTCAATATTCGCAGAAAGCGCCTTGATCTGGTCTTGCGCGCGCAAGCCTTCCGGTGCCTCGACGCCTTTGCGGATCGGCGTGTAGCCAAGGCTGCTGGCGAGCTTTTGTCCTTCTTCCGAGAGGACGTAATCGACGAACGCTTTTGCCGCAGCCTCGTTTTTCGTCGCCTTCATGATGCCAATCGGCTCGGTGATGACAGGCACGCCCTCGTTCGGGTACACCAGTTCGACTGGCGAGCCTTCTTTTTTCGCGCGAGCCACAAGGTAATCGACGACCATGCCGTAGTCTTTTTCGCCGCCCGCTACGCTTTTGAGCACGGCGCCGTTCCCTTTTGTGACGGTCATCTGGTTTGTCTTCAGCCCGGCAATGTAGTCCCAGCCAAAATCGTTTTGCCGCGTCAGTACGCCTACGTTGTACGCCGCCGCTCCCGAGTAGAGCGGGCTTGGCATGATCGCTTTGCCTGCCGCCTCCGGGCTGGTCAGCACCTTCCAGCTATCCGGGAGCGTCTTGACTTTGCTGCTGTTGACCGCGAGCACAGTCGCCATCACTTTTGTTCCGGTGTACGCGCCGTCCGCGTCCTTCCACTCTGCCGGAATGTCCGCCGCCTCAGGCGATGCGTATGGCAGGAGCAAATCTTGTTTTTTCAGGCTGGCAAAGGTCGGCGCATCCGCGACCAATAGCACGTCCGCCTTGACTTGTCCCGCCTGTGCCTCCGCCTGCAAGCGGCTGATGACCTCCTCTGTCCCCGAGCGGAACAGCTCTACTTTTACGTCAGGATACTTTTTGGAAAAACCGTCGATCAAAGCAGCCGCGTCGGCATCCGGCTGGGACGTGTAAAAGCTCAGCGTCCCCGCTACTTTGGCCGAAGCAGGCTCCGCTGGCGCGGCCGTTGGAGCCGATTGCGGCGCTGGCTGCGACGGTGTCGACGAAGAAGGCTGGGAACCGCAAGCGGCAAGTCCGAAGACCGATGCGGCTGCGAACAAGGAAAGAGTCCATTTTTGCAACAGAACACGTTTCATTTTTCATTCCTCCTGATTCAAGTAGGCGTGCTTCGTTAAGAGCTTTGCTTCGCGGTTTGAAACCATTTTCCGATCTTGGCCTTCATGGCGGTGTTCGTCATGTTCAATTGCAGCGGTGTAATCGTGATAAATCCGTCACGCAGCTTGTAGTAATCCGATTCCTCGTCCTCGAAGTGCAACTCGCTCAAATGGTCGGACAGCCAGTAGCACAAGTAGCCTTGCGGGTCGTTCAACCCGACGTACTGGTAGCGCAGCACGTCCATCGCGAGCGGCGTGACGGCCACGCCTTTTACCATCTCCTTGGACAAATACGGCAAATTGATGTTCAGCACCGCTTCCGGGCTGAGCTTGTGCCGCAGCAGCGTCTCAAACACGTCGTAGGCCAGCGGCTCGACGATGGAAAAGTTCGGGCTTGGCTTGAGCGTGGCGAGCGACACGGCAATGGAAGGAATCTGATACATCGCTCCTTCAATCGCCGCCGAGATCGTGCCGGAGTAAAACACATCCCGTCCCAGGTTCGGGCCGCGGTTGATTCCGGATACGATCACGTCCGGCTTGTCCTTGAGAATCACCTCGACTGCCATTTTCACGCAGTCAGCCGGAGTGCCGTTGACCGCCCAGGCTTCGAGCGACGTATCGAAAAAGTTCACTTTGTTCGCTTTTACAGGGGATTTCAACGTGATCGCATGGCTGATCGCGCTGCGCTCCTGGTCCGGGCAGACGATGGAGACGTTGCCGAACGGCTGCAAGGCTTGCGCCAGGCACAGCACGCCGCTTGCAAAAATGCCATCGTCATTCGTTACAAGAATATTCAAAACAATACAGACCTCCTATCCAAATGAGACACAGTTTCCTTGCTGCAAATACAGCAGGTTTTGCTTGAGCTGGGACAAATTCCGCGCATCGTCGAAGCCTTCGACGACCAGAGGCTTGTCTGCGGCAAGCAGCAACGGCCAGATCGTTTCCAGATCAATTTCCCCTGTTCCGAGCGGCACGTGCAGCTTCGTCGCCGTCGCGTCGCTCACGTGAATTTTATCGACTCCCTCCAGTTCCCGGAAAAATTGCGGCAGGAAACAGGTCAGAGGTACGTGCGCAATGTCAAAGGTGGCTGCCGTCGGGTAATCGAGCGCGGCGCGCAGCCTGTTCAAGTCTTGCGGCGTCACGATCAGTTCCTTGGGCAGCGGCTCGATATGCTCGATCGAGAGCACGCGGCCCTGTCTCATCGCCTCTTGCGCCAGCTCGTTCAGGCTCTCGACGAGAACGGCCTCGTGCCATTCCCGGTTTTTGTGCGTCAAGGTCACACGGCCCGGATGGATCGTGACGCTTTTCGCCCCGATCTCGCCCGCAAGCGCCAAAGAACGCTTGATTTCCTCGACAGACTGCTTGCGAATGCCGCTGTTCAGCGAGCACAGGTTCAAATCCCAGCTCGCCGCATGCAAGGTCAGCTTCATGCCCACACGCCTGGCTGCCTGCTGGATTTCTCGCGGGTGGCTTTGGTGGAACCAGACGTGCTCGGCCCAGACTTCCATCCCGGCAAAGCCGTATTGCCGGGCGATGAGGATCGCTGCCTCTACCGGGTACGCCCACATCAATGTTGATGAAACATACAGCATTTCCACCACTCCTTTACTTCAGCCGGGATGGGCACGCTGCCGACCGGATACGGGTTGCGCGACTGGTGCCCGTGAAAGTCGCTGCCTCCCGAGCAGATCAGGTGATTCGCTTTGGCCTGCCGCTCCCAAAATGCCGTCTGCGCCGCCGAATGTTTCGGATAATACACCTCGATGCCGTCGAGGCCATAGGCGAGCAGCGCCTCCAGCTTCACTTCAAAGGAGTAGATACCCGGATGAGCCAAGACCGCAATCCCGCCTACCTCGTGCGTAAGTTCGATCGCTTCGCGTGCGGAAAAAGAAGGCCGGGGCACGTACGCCGCGCACCCTTTGCGCAAATACGTCTCGAACGCAGCCTGCGGCGTGGGACTGTAGCCGCGCTCGGCGATTGCTTCTGCCACGTGCGTGCGCACCATCACGCCGCCTTTTGCCCGCGCTGCACATTCTTCCATGGTGATCGCCACGCCCAAGCGGTTACAGCGCTCGATCATCTCGGCGATCCACTCGATCCGCTCCCGCTGCCGCCTGTCCATGACGTGCAAAAGCCGCGGGTCGGCCATGTCGAAGCCGTAGCCCAAAATGTGCAGCTCGTCTTCCGGGCCGTCCGTATTCCACTCGATTCCCGGCAGGAGCGCCAGGCCGAGCCGTGCGGCGTCTTCGCGAGCCAGCAGATATCCATCGACGGTATCATGGTCTGTAATGGCTAGATGAGTCACGCCCCGCTGCTTGGCCCAGACGAGCAGGTCTGCGGGAGCGAGCTTCCCGTCAGAAGCGGTGGTGTGCATGTGCAAGTCCATCATCTGACCATTCCTCCTGTTCTTGTCCGACTTGTTTGCTTTCGTTTGATTTCATTGTAACTGCCGTTTTTGAAGGTCGTATAAAGCGGGCGACAAGGTTTGATAAAGGAGAGGCGCGTGTTTATGCGGGTTTTCAGTTGTTCGGTTGGCGGAATATTGAGGTTGTGTTAACGATTTACGAAGTCTTTACAAAAAGAAAAAGCCCCCGCCCGAACTCGTAGTCCAGGCAGAGGCTTAGCGTGCTGACAGCTATTAAACGACGTCGTATCCTTGCTCTTCGATAGCTTCCTTGATCGCTTCCAGCGTCAGAGTGCTTTCGTTATAAGAAACCTCGACTGTTTTGGCTGCGAGGTTGACTTTTCCCTCTGCGCCAAGCTCCTTCAACGTTTTTTCCACAGCGTTTACGCAATGGTTGCAAGACATGCCTTCTACGTTCAATGTGACGTTTTTCATTCTCAATCTCTCCTTTGGTTTTATGTGTATAGGGATGCGGACAATGCCGCTTGTTGCTGTTTTTTGGCTTACAGCTTCACTCGCTGCAGTCGCAGGGCGTTGAGCACGACGGAGACGGAACTGAAGGCCATTGCCGCTCCGGCGAGCCACGGGGCGAGGAAGCCCAGGGCGGCAAACGGAATGCCCAATGTGTTGTAGGCGAAAGCCCAGAACAAGTTTTGCTTGATGTTGCGAATGGTGCGCTTGCTCATTTCGATGGCGTCGGCGACACTGGTCAGCTCGCCGCGCATGAGCGTGATATCGGCCGCTTCCATCGCCACGTCCGTCCCGGTTCCGATTGCCATGCCGATGTCAGCGGTGGCAAGCGCCGGGGCGTCGTTGATTCCGTCGCCGACCATGGCGACCTTTTTGCCTTGGGCTTGCAGCTTTTTCACTTCGGCGGCCTTGCCTTCGGGCAGGACTTCGGCGATGACGCGCTCGATTCCTGCCTCGCGGGCGATCGCCTCCGCAGTTTGGCGGTTGTCGCCGGTCATCATGATGACCGTCAAGCCCATTGCTTTCAGCCGCGCGATCGCTTGCTTCGAGGTCGGCTTGATCGTATCGGCCACGGCGATCAACCCGGCCAGCTTGCCGTCCACGACAGCCAGCATCGCCGTTTTTCCCGCCTGCTCCAGCGAGAGCATGGCATCTGCCACCGACTGGTACGACACGTGATGCTGCTCGAGCAGACGGCGGGTGCCGACCAGCACGTCCTTGCCCTCAACTGTGGCCCGAATGCCAAAGCCGGGGATCGCTTCAAACGAGCTGGTTTCGGAGAGCGCCACGCCTTTTTCCGCGATGCCTCGAACGATCGCCTGGGCCAGCGGATGCTCGGAGTTTTTCTCCGCCGCCCCCACCAGTGCCAGCAATTCCTGTTCGGCAAAATCAACGGGGATTACATCTGTCAGCTCAGGCTCCCCTTTGGTGACGGTCCCCGTCTTGTCGAGGACGATCGTGTCCAGATGGTGCGCAGTTTCCAAATGCTCTCCGCCTTTGAACAGAATGCCTAGCTCGGCGGCGCGTCCGGAGCCAGCCATGATCGAGGTCGGGGTAGCCAGACCAAGTGCGCACGGGCAAGCGATCACCAGTACGGCAATCGCCTTTTCCAGCGCCTCGGCGAAGTTGCCGGGAATCACGGCGAAATACCAGATGAGAAAAGTAACAACAGCAATCCCGACGACGATGGGAACGAAAATCCCGGAAATGCTGTCAGCCAGCCGCTGAATCGGCGCCTTTGTTCCTTGCGCCTCTTCCACGACCTTGATGATTTGCGCAAGAGCCGTTTCTTTGCCGACTTTGGTCGCGGTGACCTTCAGGAAGCCGTTTTTGTTCAAGGTGGCCCCGATGACCGTATCGCCAGCCGCTTTGTCTACCGGGATGCTCTCTCCCGTCAGCATGGATTCATCCACCGCAGACTGGCCTTCCAGCACGATGCCGTCGACAGGCACTTTGTCGCCAGGCTTCACATACACGACGTCACCCGGCCGCACATCCTCGACGGAGATCGTCATTTCTACGCCATCGCGAATGACTACCGCCGTTTTGGCTTGCAGGCCCATCAGCTTGCGGATCGCTTCCGAGGAACGTCCCTTTGCCTTCGCCTCAAACAGTTTGCCCAACAGGATCAACGTAATCAGCACCGCGCTTGTTTCAAAATACAGCTCCAGCATGTGCGCGTGGGAACCGATGGAAGAAATCGCCACGTACAGGCTGTAAAAGTAGGCAGCCGAAGTGCCCAGCGCGACAAGCACATCCATGTTGGCGCTTTTGTTGCGCAGCGCTTTGTACGCCCCGACGTAAAACTGCGCCCCGATGATGAACTGCACAGGCGTCGCCAAAGCGAGCTGCACCCACGGATTCATCAAAAAGTCCGGCAGCCAGATGAACGAGGTGAAGGAAAAGTGACTGACCATCGACCAGAGCAGCGGCAGCGAAAAGATCAGTGAAATCCAGAACTTTTGCGTCTGCCGCCTGATCTCTGCCATCCGGCGATCGACCTGTTCCTCTTCTTTGCCTTCTTCCTTGCGGGCCGCCTGATACCCGAGCTTTTCCACCTGGCGAACCAGATCGCCCACGCCCACCTGCGCCGAATCGTATTCAATCGTGGCCGTTTCCATGGCGAGATTCACGTTCGCCTTCAGGACGCCGGGCATTTTATTCAAGCCTTTCTCGATGCGGGTCGAGCAGGCTGCACACGTCATGCCTGTGATGTTCAGCTCTACCTTGTCTGCGGCCACGCCGTAGCCAAGTGCTTCAATTTTCGAGCGAATATCGTCGAGGCTCGTTTTCGCCGGATCGAAGACGACCGTCGATTTTTCCAACGCCAGATTCACATTGGCTGTCTCGACGCCATCCAGCTTCTGCAAGCCTTTTTCAATACGAAGCGCGCAGGCCGCACACGTCATCCCGGAAATCGGAACTGTAGCTTCTGCCGTTTTGACACTCATACCAATTCCTCCACATACCCACACGGGGTATAATTTATCGTATTGTTTCCCTGAGGCTTATTTTTTATCACACCTTCACTATACAATACCCCCATAGGGTATATCAAGTAGTTTGGCACAAATTTTTCCCGCCCCTCGATTGTGCCCCGAAACCAACGCAAAAACCCCCGATGGATACCACCGGGGGCTTGTCTGTTCTTCGCTTATTTTCCTTCGTTCACTGCTTGCTGGTACGCTACTGCCACTTTCGCCGCTACCTCCGCATTGTGGCGCACCAGCGCGATGTTGGTCTGCAAGCTTTTGCCTGCGGTCAACTGCTTCACTTTGTCGAGCAAGAATGGCGTTACTTTTTTGCCCGCAATGTTGTTTTCCTTCGCTTCGTTGAGCGCTTGCAAGATCACGCCCTCGATTTGCTTGTGGTCAAGCGCATCCGCTTCCGGCACCGGGTTGGCGATAATCAGGCCGCCGTTCAGACCGAGGTTCCATTTGGTGTTCATCAGGGTCCCTACTTCTTCCGGCGTATCCAGGCGGAAGTCTACGCCAAATCCGCTTTCGCGGGCGAAGAAGGACGGGAACTCGGAAGTGCGGTAGCCGACTACCGGAACCCCTTGTGTCTCCAGGTATTCCAGTGTGCGGCCGATGTCGAGGATAGACTTCGCCCCCGCGCACACAACCGCGACATTCGTTTGCGCCAGCTCTGTCAGGTCTGCGGATACGTCCCAGGTGATTTCGCCTTCACGGTGTACCCCGCCGATGCCGCCAGTCGCGAACATGCGGATGCCCGCCAGGTCTGCTGCGATCATCGTAGCCGCTACAGTCGTCGCGCCGATTTTGCCGCTAGCCAAAATGTAAGGGAAGTCGCGGCGGCTCACTTTTTCTACCGACTTGTTGGTCGCGAACTCTTCCAGCTCGCTCTCGGTCAAGCCGATCTTGATTTTGCCGTTCATGATCCCGATGGTCGCAGGTACCGCACCGTTGTCGCGGATAATTTGCTCGACTTCTTTTGCCATCTCGATGTTTTGCGGATACGGCATGCCGTGGGAGATAATCGTCGTCTCCAGGGCAACGACCGGCAAATTGTTCTCCAGGGCGTGGCGTACTTCCTCTGTAAAGGTCAAGTATTGTTTCATCATTTATCGCTCCTTTTCGTATTGTTCAACGGTCAGTTGCAGTTGTTCCGGTTTTAATAAGGGAGAAACGGATTGCTCTGTTTGCAGGGTCAAGGCCGAGGCAGCCAGTCCGAGACGGCAAGCTGTCTGGAACGACTCTCCATTCACGATTCCATACAGCAGGCCGGATGCAAACGCATCTCCCGCCCCTGTCACATCTACCACTTCAGTCGGATACGGCGCCATGTGCTCCGATACGTCCTCCGACTGATAGTAAATGCCCGCTTCGCCCATGGTCACGATGACGTGCTTGACGCCTCGCTCCCTGATTTTGCGGCACGCCTCTTCGCAATCCTCAATCGAGCGGATCGCCATGCCAGCCAGCAGCTCCGCTTCTTCCCGATTGGGCAGGATCGCTTCTACTCCGTCCAATTGCTGTGGGAGCTTTTTCGCTTTTGCAGAAGAGACCGGGTCAACGAAAAGTCGAATGTTCTCCTCCCGGCACCGGCCGATAATGTAGGCCAAGCAATCCCCCGGTATGTTCGTATCAATAAAAATCGCGTGGGCTGCGGCAAGGTGGGACCATTTCTCCGCGAACATTTCCGGCGTGAGCGCGTCGTAAATATCCATGTTGGCCAACGATACGACCATTTCTCCATCTATATCGAGCAGCGCGGTGTACGTCCCTGTGCGCTGCATCGGCAGACGCCACACCTGGCTGATGTCTACGCCGTGCTTTTTCGTCTCCTGCAAAATCCACTCGCCTTCCTTGTCCTCACCGACACTGGTGAAAAGTGACGTATTGCATCCGAGCCTGCCGAGATTCTCCGCAATGTTGCGCGCCACCCCGCCGCACGACTCCATGATCGTGACCGGATTGGAAGAGTGCAGCCGCACCGCTTGCTTGCTGCGCGCTTTCCGGTCGAGGTTCGCTCCGCCGATGCAGGCAATCATGCCTTCGTCGCGCAATATATACGCTCTGCCTTTGATCTCGCCACGCTTGGTCAACTGGGCAATGTACCCGGCAACAGCCGAACGCGAAATCCCGATCAAGTCAGCCAGCTCCTGCTGGGAGATGAACGGATTTTGCCGGATGTGGTGAAGGATCAACATGTCTTTTTCCACGGTCATCCTCCTTTCTTCTGATTAGCATTCACAGCTTCGTTCACAAACAAAAGTCTATCACAAAAACTTTTGTTTTGCAAAGGGATGATTTTCGCCATTTGACAAAGGCAAACGAGATCATGTAGGATTGTCTTAAATTCAAGATATTGAAATTTCGATGGAAAGGAGGGCTTTTTCATGGAGCGAAACAATGCCCTCGACCTGTTTGTCGTCTTGTCGCGATCGTATAACTGGGTGACCGCCCATTCCAATCGTCACATCCGCCAGCACGGTTTGA
Organism: Brevibacillus sp. YAE8; assembly: GCF_057543335.1. Classification (NCBI taxonomy): domain Bacteria; kingdom Bacillati; phylum Bacillota; class Bacilli; order Caryophanales; family Paenibacillaceae; genus Brevibacillus; species Brevibacillus sp. YAE8. Next base: position 15,657 of record NZ_BAAIYG010000026.1, on the reverse strand, counting down.
ACCCGACAGAGTTCGGCGTCCTGGAAGTACTCTACCATAAAGGCCCGCAGCCTTTGCAGCAAATTGGCGAAAAGATCCTGATCTCCAGCGGAAATATCACGTACGTTGTGGACAAGCTAGAAAAGAAGCAACTGCTGATTCGCAAGCCCTGTTCGGCCGACCGCCGCGTCATTTACGCCGAGCTGACCGAGAAAGGACACGCCTTTTTGGCAGAGATTTTCCCTCCCCACCAGCAGGCGATTGAAAAAGCGGTCGCAGGACTCACTCCCGAAGAACAGCAGCAAGCCATCGGTTTGTTAAAAAAGTTGGGACGTGCTGCTCAGGATACGTATTAGACTGAGCAGCACCCAACAGGTGCAAAAAAAGTGTTGACAAAACGTTCAGCACATAATAATCTTGAAATCAAGATTTATGCATTTGAAGTTAGATGCTTACGAAAAGAAAGGGGAATAAATTTCTCATGAGTAAAGTACTTTTCATTAAAGCAAATGATCGCCCTGTTGAACAGGCTGTGAGTGTAAAGCTGTACGAGGCTTTCGTCCAATCGTATAAAGAAAACCATCCAAACGACGAAATCGCCGAGCTGGACCTGTTCGCAGAAAACCTTCCTTACTACGGAAACGATCTGCTCACGGCTATGTTCAAGGCAGGCCGCGGCATGGAGCTGACTGCCGAAGAGAAAAAAGGCGCAGAGCTGGTCAACAAATATTTGAACCAATTCGCTGACGCTGACAAAGTGATGATCGCGTTCCCAATGTGGAACTTCACCGTTCCGGCTGTGCTGCACACCTATGTGGACTACCTGTCTCAAGCAGGCAAAACATTCAAATACACCGCGGAAGGCCCTGTAGGACTGATGGGCGACAAAAAAGTGGCGCTGTTGAGCGCACGCGGCGGCGTTTACTCCGAAGGCCCAATGGCAGAAATCGAGCTGGCTAACCGCTACGTTCGCACGGTGCTTGGCTTCTGGGGAATCAGCAATATTACCGAAGTGATCGTAGAAGGTCACAACCAATTCCCTGACAAAGCAGAAGAAATCGTAGCAGCAGGCATAGAAAAAGCAGCAAAACTGGCGGAAACCTTCTAAGGCCCGCCAGCCTTTCTTGTCCAAATATCTCAAATTTAAAATACTATAATTTAAAACAATTAAGGAGAGATGAAAAAATGATGGATCTTGGTTTGCTGATTATTCGTTTGGTTGTTGGGTTGTCGTTCGCAGGTCACGGTGCGCAAAAGCTGTTTGGCTGGTTTGGCGGTTACGGTCTGAAAGGCACAGGCGGCTGGCTGGAGTCTATCGGGGTGAAGCCTGGTGTGACCATGGCGCTGCTTGCCGGATTGGCTGAACTCGTCGGCGGCTTGCTGTTCGCGGCAGGTGTCGGCACATGGGTTGGCGCTCTGCTCATCGTCTTCACAATGCTTGTTGCGATTGTGAAGGTTCACGGTCAAAATGGATATTGGGTAACGCAAAACGGCTATGAGTACAATCTGACCTTGATCGCGGTCGCTATCGGTGTCGCTTTGATCGGTCCAGGCGCATACGTTTTGTTTTAAGCAACCGCTCGTAAATCCGTACCCGTAAGCCAGCATTCCACCAAGGGAGGACACAACAGATGAAAATCCGCGTCTACACACAAAACGAACAAGCAAAAGGACATTTTGGCGACGGTGAAATCGTAGAAAACAAACCGATTGGCTTCCCTCATGAAGGCTCCGTTGTAAAACGGGTTGGACCGCTTTTTTACTGGGCGTGGGCAAAATCTCTCAAAACGTTCGAGATTCCCCTGCACCCGCATTCCGGCTTTGAAATTTTGTCTTACGTCCTGCAAGGTACAGTCGGCCACCGGGACACGCTGGGCAATTTGCAGCAGGTCACTACGGGCGGTGCGCAGATCATGCAAACAGGCTCAGGCGCTTACCATGCCGAAGAGCTGGGCAAGGATACCGAGATGTTCCAGATCTGGTTTGAGCCGCACCTCGCCAAAACGACCAAAAACCCGCCGACGTACAACCAGTACGACCACGAGCAGTTTCCGACCGAGACGGCGGATGGCGTACGGGTGAAAAACATCATCGGTCCCGCTGCCCCCATCTCGCTCGTGACCGATTCGCTCATGAAAGATATTGCGATTCCCGCAGGCAAAGCTTACTCGCTGCAACTTCCGGCCGGCTACGCCCACGCTGTCGTCGTCGTGGAAGGAAGCGGAAGCGTTGGCGGGCACAGCGAAGCGGGCGAGCCGCCGACCGTCGCACACAAAGGAGATTTTGTCGTAATCTCTGCGGAAGCAGAAACAGCAAGCGTCACTTACCAGGCGCAAGCAGATGCGCCGTTGCGGATCGTGCTCATTCAAGTTCCGCTGGAAGTAGACTACCCGCTCTACCGCAAGTAACCTTGTCTGAAAAACCGCCCTTATGCATGGATAAACCTTGGACCGTCACCTTGTCGTGACGGTCCTTTTCGCCTTTTCTGCCGCCTTCAAAAAATCTTCTCTTCCTCCATCATCATTTTTTGCTCAAACGGCGCCGTCAGCACGATCAGCGTATAGGAATAGCCTGCTGCTCCATGCGGTCGTCCTGCTTTTTTTGCCGATGTCGACAAAGCTGTTGGCAGGCGCAATCGTCGCCGTCATGCTCTGGGTAGCTGCCGTGCAAACGACCGTCCCTGCCCAGCAGTATTACTTGATCTCGTTGCCCCCGCACTCTTCGCAAGTGGCGCTCAGCATCAATACATCCGTTTTTCAGCTCGGGCTGGCGCTGGGCGCGGGAATTGGCGGCGTCATCGTCAACCATGCGGCAATCTGGCACATAAGCTGGGTCGGCGGTCTGTTCGTGCTCGCGGGCTTCGGCTTTGCCCTGGCTTCGTTTGCCCAGCCAAAAGAGGCGCGAAAGGCTAAAAGCGCGTAAGCAGGTCTGGCAACCGCAGACGCGAAAAAACAGAAATCACTTGCGTTACTCACAACACCCGCTAGAGCAGCAACTGCTCGCGTTCTGGCGGGCGCGCCCGCTTTTTTCAAAGCAAAACCCGCCCAGGCAGCAGCGCCCGAGCGGGTTTGTTTCTATGATACGGTTCGATACAACTTACACCAGCGCCGGCTTTTGCTCCAGCATGGTTCCTTCCTCGGCGTAGCGCACGTGCCAGGAAAATGCTTTTTCCAGTACGTGCGGAGTGTGCCCGCCGCGAGTGAGCGCTTCTTCGTAGTACGCTTTAAGCTGCTCACGGTACATTGGATGCGCGCAGTTTTCGATGATTTTCAAGGCGCGCTCGCGTGGTGCCAGCCCGCGCAAATCAGCCAGCCCTTGCTCGGTGACGATGATGTCGACGTCGTGCTCCGTATGATCGACATGGGAGGCAAACGGCACGATGCTGGAGATTTTTCCGCCTTTGGCGATCGACTTGGTTACGAAAATGCCCAGACGCGCATTGCGGGCAAAGTCGCCAGATCCGCCGATCCCGTTCATCATCTTGCTGCCCGAAACGTTCGTCGAGTTGACGTTGCCGTAGATGTCCACCTCAATCGCCGTATTGATGGCGATCAGCCCCAGGCGGCGAATGATTTCCGGATGGTTGGTGATCTCCTGCGGACGCAGCAGCAGCTTGTCGCGGTATTTGGCAAAATGTTCGGTGACGTACTGCATTTTGTCAGCCGTCAGCGTGATCGAACAACCGGAAGCAAACGAGATTTTCTCCGCGTCGATCAGGTCAAAGACCGCGTCCTGCAGCACTTCCGAGTAAACGGTCAGATCGGTGAACTCGGAGTCGAGAAAACCGTTGAACACGGCATTGGCGACAGACCCGATACCCGATTGCAGCGGCGCGAGATTTTCCGGCAGCCGTCCCGCCTTGACTTCCTCGCGCAAAAACGCGATCAGATGAGCGGCGATTTCAGCCGTCTCCGCGTCCGGCTCGACGATTGTCGACGGCGAATCCAACTGGTTCGTCAGCACAATGCCTTTGATTTTTTCGGGATCGACCACAATGCCCGCTGTTCCTATCCGTTGGTCTACCGCCGTGAGCGGAATCGGCTCGCGCGCTCCCTGGCTCGCTGGCGTGTAAATATCGTGAATGCCCTCCAACTCAGCGGACTGGGCGAGATTCAATTCAATGATGACATGCTTCGCGTAATCGACGAAAATGTTCGAGTTGCCGACAGAAGTGGCGGGAATAATCATGCCGTCCCCTGTGATTGCAACCGCTTCCACAATCGCGTAATCAATCGCACTCATCGCTCCTTGGCGAATCAGCTCGGCGGTGTGGGACAAATGCTGGTCCACGAACATCATGCTGCCGTCGTTAATTTTTTTGCGCATGACCGGATCGGCTTGAAAAGGCAGCCGCTTGTTGACAATGCCCGCCTCCGCCATGACAGCGTCCACGTCTGATCCGAGCGAAGCTCCTGTATATACATTCACGCCAAAAGGCTTGTTGTCTTGTTTGACTCGCTCTGCCAATGCGAGCGGTACAACCTTGGCATCCCCTGCACGAGTGAAACCACTTAACCCGATTGTCATGCCATCCTCGATCCAACTCGCTGCTTCCTCAGCCGTCACGATTTTATCTGCCAATCTTTTATCGCGTAAGCGCTCCCACATCATTGTGACCCCCTATGCCATCTTTTCTTGTTCATACACTAGCACAAGAATTCTGAGCGGGCACTCGATTTTCAACAAAGCAGAATATTTGAGCAGCGAGTTAGCAAAAAAGACAGCGAACCATTCTCACTGGCAAGGGGCCTGCAAAAGCTAGAAGCCGAGCAGTTGCCGGAACGTGCTGGCATACGTCTGGCTCACGGGAACTCTCGTCTTCTGCTTGTCCTTCATCTCCAGCATGAAAGTCGAATGGAAATGCGGATGGATAAAGCCGATGGACTCCAGATTGACAAAATAAGAGCGATGGCAACGCGCGAACCGCTCAGGCGGAAGCATGTATTCCAGCTCGGACATGCTGTATTTGTTCGGGTACGACCCGCTTGCCGAATGCAGCAGCGTCTTGCCCTCGTGCGAGCTGATGTAAACAATCTCGTGCAGCGGAATCGGCAGCCAGCCATCTTCCCCTTTTCCAATCAAAAACGACAGCCTAGGCTGCGGATTAGCCAGCGGAACGCTTTGCAAAGGATAGATGGCGGTAATACAGCCCATGACCTCTCCCCCGCGGAACAGCGGCAGCGACAAACCGTAGTACGGCACGCCAAAAATGCGGCTCTCCACCTGATGTCCGACTTTTCCTCTCTCCATCAGCGCCTTGTGCGTGGCAGAGCCAATCGGGACCTGGTCGCCCGGGGAGATTTTCAGATCAATGTTTGAGCTTGGCTGATAATACAAGTATTGGGTGCCGTCCGAGATCGCAATCGACACTTCTTCCGGCACAGCTTGGCCAATCATCTGCAGCATTTCTGGAACAATCTTGTTCTCCATGCTGAATCCTCCTGCTCCTCTTCACTCTTTTTCTTTTTTCTCTTTCTTCTATTAAACCACACTTCCCTCCCGGCAGATCAATCCTTGTCTTTCCTGCGCAGACAAGGGAATCCATCCGTTGCGGGACAGCCGTTGTGCTATCATGGTATCAACAGTTTTTTGCGAAAACTTGGCAGCGCCAAGCCATTGGCGAAAGCTTTAGTCTGTACAAAAAAAGGCGGTGCACCATGGACCACACCATTGTCTTGATTGCAAAAGGAACCGACACGCTCGCTTTTCTGCTCAAGGAGCTGCGAGCGTATTTTGAGCCTTATTGCAAGGTCATCGGCTTTGCCAGCCACGAACAAATCCCTGACCTCTCCGGGGTGTCCCACGTCTTCATTACGACCAGGGCGCCTGAGTTGTACACGATCGCCCGTCAGGCCGTCCCCGAAACGGTCCCGATTACCGTGCTGAACCGTTTTTTTGAACTGCGCAAAATAAAGGCGCTGATGCAAATCCCGCCCGGAACGACCGTGCCTGTCATGAACAACTCGCCGGTCACAGCCCAGGAGGTCATCCAAAACTTGCTGGAAGTCAAGATTGACCACCTGAATTACGTCCCTTTTCACCCAGGCAGTACGTTCGAGGAGCGCTTTCGGTATGCGATCATTATGAGCATTCCCGATGTGCCGCTGCCCCCTCACGTGGAAGTCATCGACCTCGGCTTTCGCAAAATCAGCATTCACGATCTGATTGATACCGGGCGCAAGGTGGGCGTCCCGATTGAATGGGAGCGGCAATACCTCTCCGCCTTCATCGTGGAAATGTCCGAGCTGGCCAAAATGCTCGGCACTTCCTACGCCGAAGTGCAAAAGCTCAACAGCCAGCTTCAATCCACCTTTCAGGCGGTGAAGGATCCGGTCATCGCCTGTAATGAGGACGGTCTAATCACGTTCATTAACGATGTCGCCGTCGAGCTGTTCTGTCCGCACGAATCGGTCGTTATCGGCAAGCCTTATACGATCCTCAAGGAACACGGCCTGCTCGCCCCCTTTTTTGAACAGGAGGGGCAGGAGGATGCGCTCATCGCCATCGACCAGCGGCAATTCATCGTCAGCAGCCACAGCATTCGCCGCAGCCATGAGCATCTCGGCTTCGTCTGTACGCTGAAAGACGTGACGGAAATCCAGCGCCTGCGCACCCAGCTCGCCCTGCGCGGCCACACCGCTACCTACTCGTTTGCTGATATAAAAGGCAGCAGCCAGCCGCTCCTGCACGCCATCGAGCTTAGCAAAAAGATGGCGAAAAACAACCAGACGATCCTGCTCACGGGTGAAAACGGGACGGGCAAAGAGCTGTTCGCCCACGCGATCCACCAGCATTCACTGCGCAAAAACGGCCCGTTTGTCGCGATCAACTGCGCCTCCCTGCCGGAAAACTTGCTGGAGAGCGAGCTGTTCGGCTACGAGGACGGAGCCTTCACAGGCGCGCGCAAAGGAGGCAAGCCCGGACTGTTCGAGCAGGCGGATGGCGGCACGATTTTTCTCGACGAGATTGGCGATATCTCCCCCGCGATCCAGGTCAAGCTGCTGCGCGTCCTGCAGGAAAAGCAAGTGATCCGCGTCGGCGGCACAGGGATTTTGTCCGTAGACTGCCGGGTGATCGCTGCCACCAACCGCAATCTGGAGGATGCCGTCCGGGATGGCGCTTTTCGCGAAGACTTGTTTTACCGGCTGGCCGTCCTGCCCATCGAAATCCCGGCGCTGCGCGAGCGAACGAGCGACATTCCGCTGCTGATTGACGATCACTTGAAGCAGCAAGGGATTCGCAAAAGCTGGTCGCCGGAAGTCATGGAGCTGTTGCTCGCCCACGACTGGCGAGGCAACATTCGCGAGCTGAAAAACGTCGTGGACTACGCCATTACGGTAAGCGAGCATCCTGTCATCGGCATTGCCGACCTGCCCAAGCGTTTGACCGAGCGGATATTTCAAAAGCAATCCGCAGCGGCGGCCGTGCCTCTCGAGGATGAGCGGAATCTGGATATTTTGCTCGGACTGTATCAATATTACCTCGCCAACAAACCAGTGGGGCGCTACCAACTGGCGCACACCCCCGTCCTGCAGGCGAACGGCTGGACGGAAAGCGCGCTACGCAACCGCTTGAAACAGCTTGAGCAGCTTGGACTGGTGCGCTCAGGCACAACCCGTCAAGGAACCTCGATCACCCGTGACGGCATCGAAATGTTGAGGAAATATGGAAAAATATAGTGCAAGGCAAATGAATATTAGGTTGTATTAGGACGAATAAATCCTAATAAACATTCCTAAAGAGTGCGTTTTCGTTTGGACGCTGCCACCCTCCGTCCAATGAAAACGCCTTTTTTCGCGAAATTTCGACAGTTGGCACGCCACTTGCTTATAGAAAAGGCAAAAAAGCGAGGTGACCTCATGGCTACAAAACATTCTTCTCCAGCAGCGCCAGCCAAAAAACGTTTTTCCGTCCCGCACACTTATGCCATTCTCTTTATCATCATCATTTTGGCAGCGCTTGCTTCCTACGTGCTTCCGACAGGCGAGTTCGAACGCATCAAGGACGACGCCTCGGGCAGAACCATCGTGGTAAACGGCAGCTATCACGCTGTCGAGAGCAGCCCTGTCGGCTTTTTCGACATGTTCAAAGCAATTCCTGAAGGGATGCAAAAAGGCTCGCAAATCATCTTTTACATCTTCATCGTCAGCGGCGTTTTCGGAATCATCCGCCAGACGGGGGCCATTGAGGCGGGCATCAACAAAGGCGTCCGCTATCTGGAAGGCAGGGAAAAGCTCCTGATCCCCGCATCCATGTTCCTCTTCTCCATCGGCGGCTTCACGATGGGGATGGCGGAAGAAAGCATTATTTTCGTGCCAATCGGCATCGCTCTCGCCCGCGCAATGGGCTTTGACGCCGTAACAGGTACCGCCATGATTACGATGGGGGCAGCGGCCGGCTTCATGGGCGGCATGCTCAATCCGTTCACGGTAGGGGTCGCCCAGTCTTTGGCGCAGTTGCCGCTCTTCTCCGGTCTGACCTTCCGCGCTATCGTGTACGTCTTTGTCCTCGGCTTTGCCATCTGGTACGTCATGCGCTACGCCTACCGGGTGAAGGCAGACCCGACCAAGAGCGTCATTTACGCGATCGAGCAAAAGGAAAGCGACGAACAAGTCGCCGTCGAAATTCCCGATCTCAACGGACGCCACAAGCTGGTCTTTCTGGTCATGGTCTGTGGACTCTCCTTCAACGTCTACGGCGTGTTCGAGTACGAATGGTTCCTGACCGAGCTTACCGCTTCCTTTTTAATCATGGGACTGGTTGCCGGGCTTGTCGGCGGGCTGAATGTAAACAAGCTGTTTGACTCCTTTGTCGCTGGCGCCAAAGCCGTTACCTTCGGCGCCCTGATCGTCGGCTTCGCCCGGGCGATCACCGTCGTGCTGGAAGAAGGAAAAATTATCGACACGATGATTTACGCGCTGACTTCCGCCATCGGCCATTTGCCGGATGCCATCAACGTGCTGGCCATGTTCCTGATTCAAGCGGTGTTGAACCTGTTCATTTCGTCCGGCAGCGGCCAAGCGGCGACAACGATGCCGATCATGGTGCCAATCGCCGACCTGCTGGGCATTTCCCGTCAGGTCGCCGTCCTTGCCTTCCAGTACGGGGATGCGGTGACGAACTCGATCATTCCGACTTCTTCTGCCTTGATGGGCTATCTGGCTGTCGCTGGCATTCCGTATGAAAAATGGGTCAAGTTCATTTGGAAGCTGCTTCTCGGCTGGGCCGTCATCGCCGCCATCGCCCTGATCGTCGCTGTAACCATCGGCGTTTCCTAGAGCTAAAGACGACGCACACCTTTTTCAAAACAAGCTGGCTTGCGTCGCATGCACCCCGCTGTGGCGCAGCCCCAGCCGCAAACCTGTGGAGGAACCATGCGCACAACAATCAAACAATTGCAGCCCGCCATTTTTTCTCTGTACGAGCATTTGCATCGACATCCGGAGGTTAGCTGGCAGGAAGTAGAAACGACCGCTTATATCGCCCGTTTTTTGCAGGAGCGTCATTGCCGGGTCACGACGTTTGACGACGTAACCGGAGTGGTGGCGGAATGGGGAGACTTGACCCCGGGAGGATTGACGGTCGGCGTGCGGGCAGATATGGATGCGCTCTGGCAGGAGGTAAACGGCGTCTTCCAGGCGAACCACTCTTGCGGGCACGATGCCCATATGACGATGGTGCTGGGCGTCCTCATGGTGTTGCAGGCGCAAAACATCCAGCTCCCCGGCCGCCTCAAGCTGATTTTCCAGCCGGCGGAGGAAAGCGGAAACGGCGCTTTGGCTATGGTAAAAAAACAAGTGGTCGACGACATCGACTATTTGTACGGCGTCCATCTGCGCCCGGTTCAGGAGATTCCGCGCGGCACGGCTGCCTCTGCCATCATGCACGGCGCGGCAGGCACCATTTTCGGGCAAATCAAGGGAGACGATGCCCACGGGGCGCGCCCGCACCTTGGCGTCAATGCCATCGAGGTGGCAGCGGCGATCGTCGAGCAACTCAAAGGGATTCACCTCGATCCGCTCGTCCCTTATTCCGTGAAAATGACGCAGCTTTCTGCGGGCAGCAAGAGCAGCAACATCATTCCCGGCTCGGCCCAGTTCCACCTGGACTTGCGCGCCCAGACGAACCTTGTCATCGACGCGCTGTTTTCCAGAGTCGAGCACATTTTGCAGCACGTCGCCCAGCTTTATGAGGTAGACTTGTCCTATGACATCACCGAGCGGGTGTACGCCGCCGAAGTCCACGAAGAGGCGCGGCAAATCATGGCCGAGGCGATTGTGCACACGCTCGGCGCAGACCGTCTGGAAGCGCCGATTCAGACGCCAGGCGCGGAAGATTTTCACTATTACACCAAGGAGCGCCCTCACCTGCGCGCGACGATGCTGGGACTGGGCTGCGGCCTCGCACCCGGCCTGCACCATCCGCAGATGACATTTGACAAAGAAGCGCTGCTGGATGGGATCGAGATTTTGGCCCGTACAGTACTCACCACGTTTGAGCGGCACGCTGGCAAGTAAATCCGCCTGTGCGCCGCCATCGCTCATACGAATCCCAAGTCTGAGGAGAGATGGTCATGAAAATCGAACGCGTCGATCTGCAAAGAATCAAAATCCCGTTGACAGCCCCTTTTGTCACCAGCATGGGCTTGGAGACGCACAAGGAATGTATTCTCGTCCGCGCCTACAGCGGAACACATGTCGGCTTCGGCGAGAGCGTCGCGATGGACGTTCCGGTCTACAACGAGGAGGATGTCGATACAGTCTGGTATATGCTGGAAAAATATTTGATTCCACAACTTTTTTCCCGTGAAATCGAGCACCCTGATGAAGTATCGCAAATCTTTTCCTGGATGCGCCGCAACCAGATGGCGAAGTCGGCGTTGGAAGGCGCGGTTTGGGACCTGTATGCGAAAATGAACGGCATGTCCCTCTCCCGGGCACTTGGCGGAACCCGGACGACGATTGACGTAGGGGTCAGCATCGGCATCGAGCCGACGATCGAGAAGCTGCTTGCGCGCGTAGACAGCTTTATCCGCGACGGCTACAAAAAAATCAAGGTCAAGATCAAACCGGGCTTTGACGTAGAGCCGATCCGGGCGATCCGTCACACCTTTGGTCCGGACGTTCCGCTGATGGCCGATGCCAACTCCGCCTATACGCTGGCAGACATCGACATGCTGAAGCAACTGGACGACTTCGGGCTGATTATGATCGAGCAGCCGTTGGGGCACGACGACATCATCGACCATGCGACATTGCAAAGAGAACTGAAAACGCCGATCTGCCTCGACGAGTCGATCCATACGGTGGAGGATGCGCGCAAAGCGATTGAACTGGGAAGCTGCCGCATCATCAACATCAAGATCGGGCGTGTCGGCGGCCTGACCGATGCCAGGAAGCTCCATGACCTGTGCGCGGCAAAAGGCGTTCCCGTCTGGTGCGGCGGCATGCAGGAAGTCGGCATCGGCCGCGCGCACAACATCGCCATCGCTTCGCTGTCCAATTTCACCATCCCGGGCGACACGTCCCCTTCGCACCGCTATTTTACAGAGGATGTAGTGACGCCGATGATCGATTTCGTTTCGCCGGGCGTACTGGCCGTTCCAACCGGAGCCGGCATTGGTTATACAATCAATGAAGCCGCCATTCTCCGCGCACTCGTTCAGCACAAGAGCTACTTTGCGAATCAAGAATCTACCACTACCGTCATTCCGAACTGGTAGGCCACATAGCCACAGGCAAAACAGGGAGCGCTACAGCAGCCTCCCTGTTTTTTTAACGCCCGTCTGCTCGTCTGTCTACTCCATCGTCGTCAACAGCTTGCACAGATTGCGTTCGGCATCCGGCCGCTCCCCGGCAGGCAGTCTTCCGAGCAGATCAAGCGCCGCATAAGGAAGCTTCAGCGCATGCGGGTCGCTGTACGTTTTTTCCCAGTATGCAGGCGAAAAAATGTACGCAAACGCAGGCTCCTTCACCTCATCCGCCAAAACAAACTCCGGCATCTGCCGATTGAGGTAAGTCTGAATCCGGTGGTTCACGATGCCTGCCTGCACCAACTCCCCGTATCCGAAGCGCTCCAGGTCCGTCAAAGCTTGCGCGTGCGTCACGCTGTGGACGACCTCGCCTGCAAAGTGGTAGCGCTGCCCGTCGATCACTCGCCCCGGCACGACGGTATGCAGCTCGGCAAACGTCCTTCGCGCCATCTCCTCGGTTGTGTCGTACGGAGCCACTTCCTCCGCCACATCCGCAGTTGTGACGGCAAAATAGCTGTCGATGCCCCAATAGCGCGTCGGTCTGTCTTCTGTCGTCTTTTTCAGCATTTCGACCAATCCGGCGACCACGCTCGGCCGAACCAGATCGGGCCGATCCCGCAACGCCTTCAATGCCAGCACGCCCAATGCCAGTCCATGCCCGGATGTCCGCAGTTGCTTCACATTTTGCGTCAGTCCGTCAACGACCTGCTGCAGCAAAGCCGGATCAGCCTGTTCCTCTTGACCCAGCGGCGCAAACCATTCCGGCTGCAAGCGCCGAAACGCCTCACAGGTTCGCTCAATTCCTGCTTTTACATGCTCAGGCAGCTCATGCTCGCGATCCATGTAGTAGCCCGCCAACAAAGCCGCACCGTAATGCCCTCCAAACCAGCCTGCCTGCGCGGCCCGCGCCATTCCCACTACGCCAAGCTCCAAATACGAATCGAGTAACCGCATGCTCCATCCTCCTTTTTCCAATCGGGTATAGATTCATAATATAATAAATATTTTTGTTTGTTAAGTATAAAAATAAAATGACTCCTGCCTCGGGAGTCATTTCGGTATCGTTTGTATCAGATTGAGCGATTCGCTGCTTGCTCACGCTTCATCCAGTTTGAAATCCACTTCATCCGTCGCCGGTCGGTAGTCGACGATCAGTCCATTTCCATTCATATACCACAGCTCATCCTGCTCCATGTAAAAGGTAATGCCGTCTACTACCGCAGAAAGCCCGACTTCGTTCGGCTGCTCTTTGGCAATCCCCATGGAAAACGAATCCTGCACCGTGCTCACGCCTCCATAGCGGACAAAAAAGCGGACGCTGTCGCCTTCCTTGCATCCCCACTCTTCCTTGAACCACGCTACCGCCGGGGCCGTTACTGTCAGTTTAATCGCTCGTCACTCCTCTCTTCCCTTGTAGTTTACCTGACTTTCTAAATATGTAAAGCAAAAAAGTATATTATTCGCACTCGCCCCATGCGGCGGAACGGAAAAGAAAGACCGCTTTCCTTTTCGGAAAAGCGGTCTTCTTCTGTTACTTCAATGGAAGTGTAACCAAAAAACTCGTTCCTATGCCTTCTTCGCTGCTTACCGTAATTTTGCCGTGATGGGCGTCCACGATCCACTTGGCGATGGACAGGCCGAGCCCAGTTCCTTCCGTCGCACGCGAACGCATTTTGTCCACCCGGAAAAAACGATCAAACAGGAATGGAATGTTCTCCTTGGAAATGCCGATCCCGCTGTCCTTCACCAGAATGGCGACGCGGTTTCCTTCTTTTTTGCACGAAACAAAAATGGTGCCGCCTTTGTTCGTGTACTTGAGAGCGTTGTCCAGCAAAATGACCATGAGCTGGTGCAGGCGCTCCTCGTCCCCGACGATCTCCAGCGGCTCCTCAATCGCTGTCTCCAGGCTGATTTCCTTCACGATGGCGAGCTGGGAAAATACTTGCGTGCATTTCTGCACCATCTCATCCAGCCGAAATTTTCTGCTCATAATCTGCAGTTCATTGGAGTCGCTGCGGGCGAGCGTCAACAGGTCGGCTACCAGCTTGCTCAACCGCTTCGCCTCCTGCATGCCGATCATGATTTTTTCGCTTTCCTGCTCGATGGTATGATCGGGATGGCGGAACAGCCGCTCCAGATTGACCATGATCGCTGTCAACGGCGTGCGCAACTCGTGCGAGGCATCTGCAATAAACTGCTGCTGCTTTTCCCACGATACCTGGATCGGGATGAGGGCGCGTCTCGCCAAAAACCAGCCGACGATGATCGCAATGACAATGCTCACTATATCGCCAATGACCACGACGTACAACAGGCTGCTCAGCATGTTCTGCTCGGGCGCCAGATTGTAAATCAACTGAAACTGGTAGGCTACTTGCAAGTGATCGCCCACGACGACTTTTTTCGGCACGGTGACCGTCTGTACCCGATATACCTGTCCTTTGATCGTCACGGTTTCGATGCCGTCCGGCTTGCCGATATGGAAAAAGTTCGGCAACTCCTCCGGCTCCAGACGCTCGCCAAAAGCCGTTCCGATCACCCGGCCAAAGCTATCCCAGACCAGCAGGGCGTACCTGCGATCGAGATCCATGTACTTTTTTCGCTCCAGGCGATTGTAAGGAAAAGGATCATCGTTAATCCGCTGCAAGCGAGGCAGAGGGTCTACCGTAAGCCGCTGACTCACCTTCTCCAGCTCGCGGTCTACTTGCGAGTACAGCCGATACTTCATCGTATAGTAAACGGCACTCCCCAACGCATTGAGCAGCAGAAATACCACGATGACATTCAGTGTCACCAGGCGAATCCGCGTTTTTCGAAACATTACCGTTCTTCCTTTTTCAAAATGTAGCCCACGTTGCGGATCGTGCGAATGTAGCTTTCGTAAGCTCCCAGCTTTTTGCGCAAATAATGGACGTACAGATCGACTACTCCGTAATTCGCCTCTGAGTCGATGCCCCATACGCGGTCAAAAATTTGCTGGCGCGTCAGGATTTGCTCCCGATTTTGCAGAAAATATTTGAGCAGCTCGTATTCCTTCGTGGTCAGCTTCATCGGCTCGTCATCCACAAAGCCGTCGTATTCATTTACCTTTAACGAAATCGGGCCGTATGCCATTTCGCCTTCTGTGCCGGTCTTTCCGTTGCGCCGCAGCAAGGCTCGCACTCTCGCCGTCAACTCTTCTGCGGCAAAAGGCTTGACCAGATAATCATCGGCTCCCGCATCCAGTCCCTCGACTCTCGCCTTGACGCTGTCCTTTGCCGTCAAGAACAGAACAGGGGTCATCATTCCTTTGGCACGAAGCGTTTTAACCAGAGTCAGGCCATCCATGCCCGGCATCATGATGTCGAGTACAAGCAAATCATAAATGCCTCGCTGCGCCAGCAGCAAGCCATCATCTCCCCGATCAGCCGTATCCACTTGATAGCCTTCATCGCTCAAAACGCCAGCAATAGTCTGTAGCAGGGCTTGTTCATCTTCGACTGCAAGAATCAGCATGTATATCCCCTTTCATCTATAACAGCTAGCTGTTGTTGTTCATATGCTTCTTCTTTTCCAGCATGAATCGTTATTTCATCCAGCATAGCATAAACGACCGGAATCACAATGCTTGCGAGTAGACAGACACTTTCATTAGAGCATTCGTTCTTTTGAATGAGATTTGAGAGCCAAAAGCAGAGCGTCGTTGTCTTGTTGCCTGATCTATGCAAAAAAGCTGTATTCCCGATTACTTTTGTGAGTAATGGAGAATACAGCTTTTTTCTCATTCCTTCAAAACTGAATACGCATGTTTGCTAAGAGATGTGTGGATAAGTCCTCGACCGATTAGTATTCGTCAGCTCCACGCGTTGCCGCGCTTCCACACCGAACCTATCAACCTCATCGTCTATGAGGGGTCTTACCAGCTTAACGCTGTGGGAAATCTCATC
>NZ_BAAIYG010000025.1:0-73928 GCF_057543335.1 Brevibacillus sp. YAE8 | reverse complement strand
CGGTTCTCCACTTGGATTGGAAAACTCTGTAACTGCCGGAATCATCAGCGCCAAAAACCGCCGCCTTCAGGTTGCCAAGCGAATGTACGAAGAAATTTTCCAGACCGATGCCGCCATCAACCCCGGCAACAGTGGTGGGCCACTCATCAACCTGAACGGCGAGGTTGTGGGGCTCAATGCCTTTATCATTCAATCCAGCCAATGTTTGGGCTTTGCCATCGGCATTGACGCCCTGAAAGCGCAACTGGAGCAGTACGTCTTTAAATAAAGAAGCAACTGCCCAGCAAAAAAGTATGGGAAAAGAAAAAACCCCGTCTAGGATGACGGGGATTGTTTTTCAAATGCGATCAAATATACGTTTTGACCTTCGGAATTGATTTGTTCCTCTGCCTCTTTCAATTGTTGCAACTGCACGGCCGTCAGTTGCGCAATAGACAGTTCGTTCAAACGGTTTTGTTCCATACGCCATTCCTCCGTTGGTATCAGACTCACGAAGTAGTCTGTCCACCTGAACGGGTATGTATTTACGCGGTCAGATCGAAAGCTTTGGCAATCGCGGAACACGAACGCTTGCAGAATACGATCGGCAGCTCGCGGTCCTTCGCCTGGTTTTTCACTGTCTTCGCCAGGTTGTGGTTCACGAAGTCAGTCAGCACCAGAATCATGTGGATGCCTGCAGGGATTTTCACGCCTGTTTGGGAGCTTTTGCGACCTGTCACGTGATGGATGTCCTTGAATCCTTGCCCGTGCAACAAGTCGACGATATTACCGAGGCGATCTCCGCCGATAACTAAAATGGATGACATAACTGTTTTCCTCCTTAAATTGAGTGAGTGTAAAATGTATGTTCTGTTTCTCTGTTTTTCTAATTGATAATGAATATCACTCTTATTGATAAATATTATCATTCCCATTTAGCTTTGACAATACTCTCCATGATAACTTTTTTGTAAAAATATAAAACTACTGTTAACAGCTCCTTGCTGCTCCACAGGTCTCACTCGCCATTGCCCGTAAAAAACGCCAGATATGAACAGAAAACGCCGAATATCTACATATGTATTGCCCGGTTCATTTTTCCAACTGTATAATGAACAAATAGATCGTGAATGAGGAGGTGGCGGAGGGTGCAAGAAATTACACAACTGCACGCCATTTTTGATCGAACCAGAGGGTACATCAATCGTTTTATGGGAATCATCCAGCCGATTATCGACGCTGCCCAGGACGAGCATACACGCTTGTACTACCATCACATTTTGGAAGAAGAAGAACAGCGCATGGGACGACTCCAGGAACTGGTTCCTTACCTGGAAAAAGTGTCCGAAAAAGAAACGCTTGCCGAGCTGAGCGACCGCGAGCTTTCGCAAATGCTGTCGGATGTGAACCTGGAGCGTTTTGGCCTGCATAACTTCCGCGAGCACCTGGAGCTTTCCCTGTACGAGTTTCAAGATGACGAAACTCGCCAGACTCTGGACGGCATGCGCGAAAAAACCCACGCCGACTACTTGCAGGTGAAAGAAATCATGGCCGCGTTGAGCGAGCGTTTTTCGGACGGGTCCCATCCCGATCTGACTGACCACGACGAGGGACACGACATCCATCAGGTGGATCACCTGAAAGCTTCGGCTTCCGCTGCTCACGGTGTTGCTTCCGTCATCAAGCATTCCGCTCCTGCCCATGCCGTTTCCGGCAACATTTCCGGCAAAAAGGGGCTTACAGTAGGAAGTCTGAAAGGACTGTAAGGAAACAACCATCTTATATGACCTGGAGGTTACGCTATGGACAAGCTTCGCAAATACCCTGACTCTCCTTTGACGAAAGATGAATGGAGCCAGTTGGATGCCACTGTAATCGACATGGCGCGCCGTCAACTCGTGGGACGTCGTTTCATTGATATTTACGGTCCGCTCGGGGAAGGCATCCAGACGATTACGAACGACGTGTACGACGAGTCCCGCTTTGGCGGTCTCTCCCTGCGCGGCGAATCGCTGGAAATGACACAGCCTAGCCGCCGTGTGAGCATGACGATTCCGATTTTGTACAAAGACTTCATGCTCTACTGGCGCGACGTGGCGCAAGCGCGCACACTCGGCATGCCGCTCGACATGAGTGCTGCTGCAAACGCGGCTGCCGGCTGCGCCCTGATGGAAGACGACCTGATTTTCAACGGAGCGGCTGAATTCGATCTGCCGGGCCTGATGAATGTAAAAGGCCGCCTCACTCACCTGAAAAGCGACTGGATGGAGTCCGGCAACGCGTTCGCGGATATCGTGGAAGCGCGCAACAAGCTCTTGAAAATGGGCCACAGCGGCCCTTATGCCCTCGTTGTGTCTCCAGAGCTGTACTCCTTGCTGCACCGTGTGCACAAAGGCACCAACGTGCTGGAGATCGAGCATGTGCGCAACCTCGTCACAGACGGCGTGTACCAATCGCCAACCATCAAAGGCCGCTCCGGCGTGCTGGTGGCAACGGGCCGTCACAACCTGGACCTGGCGATTGCGGAAGACTTCGACTCCGCTTTCCTCGGAGACGAGCAAATGAACAGCCTGTTCCGCGTTTACGAGTGCGTCGTGCTGCGCATCAAGCGCCCTAGCGCGATTTGCACGCTGGAAGAAACCGAAGAATAAAAAACGGCCTGGCTAGAGTCGGCTTGTGGCTCAGTCAGACAGCCGCCTGTGAAGTTCATCGCTCACAGTGCCATTTCATCTGCAAAAAACGTGTCCATTTGACTTTACCGTCGATGGGCACTTTTTTTGTGGGGGAGCTTGGACAGTCTTTTCAGGAAAAATATTGCAAATCTTCCTCTTGCTTTTTCCAGAAATGAGATTATAATAAGAACAAATGTTCCCTTTCAAAATACTTCGACTTGAACTTATTCGGAAGAGGTGTTTTTATGAGTCATTCGCTTCACGATGTCCAGTTTTATCAGGAACAACTCGGTTCCGGCTTTCCGATTGTGATGCTTCACGGCTTTTCCCTCAACCACCGCATTATGCAAGGCTGCATGGAGCCTGTTTTCGCGGAGCGCGAAGGCTTCCGCCGCCTGTATATTGACTTGCCAGGCATGGGAAAGACGCAAAATTACGACAGCGTGCAAAACACGGATGACATGCTGAAGGCCGTCCTGCACTAGATAGATCGGGAGTTGTCCGGCAAGCCCTTTCTTCTTGCAGGAGAGTCTTACAGAGGTTTTTTGGCCAGGGGCGTGATCGAAAAGCGCAGAGAACAAGTAAAAGGCGCTCTTTTCATCTGCCCGAGCGTCATTCCGCAAATGAAATTGCGCACCTTGCCGGAAAAAGCGCTTCTCGTGGAAGACAAACTGCTGTGGGACAAGCTGACCGAGACGGAGCGCACCGAGTTTGCGTCCATGGCCGTCGTGGCGACGAATGAAACATGGGAGCGTTACAAAACAGAGATTATGAGCGGATACCACATCGCGAACTTCCCTTTTTTGGAAAGACTGAAAACGTCGTACGGCTTCTCCTTCCCGCTCGACACGCAGCCTTTTTCCCATCCGAGCCTGTTTGTCGTGGGCAAGCAAGACCATATCGTCGGTTACCAGGACGCTTGGAGCTTGCTGCCTCACTATCCGCGCAGCTCCTTTGCCGTTCTCGACTGCGCGGGACACAACCTGCAAATCGAGCAGCCAGCGCTGTTTACCGAGCTGGTGCACGAGTGGCTGGATCGGGTGGAGAGGGAGCTGGCTGTCTAGCCGTTCCCGGAAGCTTTGGCTTCGCCATGGCGTTGCGTTTGGCGAAGCCGGGGGCTGCGGGGCTGGCCCTTTCATTTGCGGAACATCAGAAACAAAAAAAGACAACCAGCCAGTTTTTTTGGCATGATTGTCTTTTTGGGCAGAGCTTTCTTGTCGTTCGCGAAACGGTTTCGCGGGCGAAAGACGCTGCTACTGTGTCACCAGGCTTTGACTGTATGCTGTAAATGCTTTGCCAAGTCTGGAAATTGCCAGTTGAGTGTCTTCCCGGTTGAGCAGCGTGTAGTTCAGGCGCATCGTATTGTGTTGCGGCTCATCTGCGTAAAACGGCTTGCCCGGGACGAATGCCACGCCTTCTTGCACAGAGCGGGCCAGCAGTTTTTCCGCGTCCACATGCTCGGGCAAATTCACCCAGAGGAACATGCCTCCCCTTGGCTTCTCCCAGCGGACGCCTTCCCAGTTTTGGGCGAGCAGCAGCTCGTTCATCCACTCCATCCGCTCCTTGTAGGAAGCGCGGATTTTTTCGATGTGGCCTTCCAGATCGAATTGGGAGAGCAGTTCATGGAGCGCGATCTGGTCGATCGTGCTGGATTGCAAGTCGACGGCTTGCTTCGCCTTGACCATCATCTGGATGACGCGCTTGTCGCCGATAGCCCAGCCGGTCCGCAGACCAGGCGCGACGATTTTGGAAAACGTGCTCGTGTACACGACACAGGAATCTGTCGGGTGCTCATCGAGCGAGAAAATGGAACGGTACGGAGCTTCTCCGTCAAACTGGATTTCGCCGTACGGATCGTCCTCCAGAATGAGAATGTCGTTCGCTTTGCACTGGGCGAGCAAGCCTTGGCGACGTTCCAGGCTCCATACTTTCCCGGTCGGATTCGCAAAAGTCGGAATGACATAGACCATTTTCGGGCGATACTGGGCGATTTTTTGCGCGAGATCGTCCAGATCCATCCCTTCTGCGTCCCCTTGCACCGGAATGGTGCGAATCCCCCGAAATTGGAACAATTGGACCGCAGCCAGATACGTTGGATTTTCTACCAGCACGACGTCGCCTTCGTCCAAATAGACTCGACACAGTAAGTCGACGGCCTGCTGGGAGCCGGTGGTCAGCAACATATTGTCCTGGCCTACGTTCATATGTTTTTGCTTCATCCGTGAGGCAACCCACTCGCGAAGCGGAATGTATCCGTCAGTCAAACCGTACTGCAAAGATTTGGCCCCCAAATCGAATGCCCGATTGAAAGCTTCACGCATAGCTGCGATAGGAAAAGAATCCTCGGCTGGCAGTCCACCTGCGAGCGAGAGCACTTGATTGCCTTGGGTCAGCTTCAAGATTTCCCGGACAGCCGAGGAGGATAATGCGTCAACTGATTTTGAAAATGAGTACTCCATGTTCCGTTCCCCCTTGATTTTGCTTATTCTTGTTTTATCACTGACGCCAGGCAAAGTCCAATCCCCGCTAGCTATGAGCAGATAGGTTTTGACTATGTCGAGCGATTGTTCGATCGAAGCTGCTGCTTGCATCAGCGCTGCTCCCTAGTTTTCGCAACCTTCATTTTTACCCCATGCCGCCATGCGAAAATCCGTGTACGTCCCTTTTTCTTTGGTCGAGCAAGAATAGCTCTTGCGACAGGTCAAATCCACCAGCGTCAAACGAAGTCCGTGCTTCGCTCCGGTATCAATGCCGATTCGGTCTGGCCGTATCCAGATTTCCCCCGGTGCGGCTCCCATCCGATGTGTGGGCGTGTGCCCGAATACAACCACTCGCTCGAACTGCGCCTGACTGTGCCAAAACTCTTCTCTGATCGCGAGCAGATCGTAAGGCTGCTGGGAAGCGAGCGCAATTCCCGGGCGGATACCCGCGTGTACGAACAAGTACGGCCCGTGCTGGATGTAGTGCGGCAATCCGGCGGCAAACTTCAGCCATGATTTTTCGCCAGCCGTTTGCTCTTTCTTTTCATGCTGATCGAGCAGCCATTGCTCCAGATTTCCGCGCAGCGCTGCTGCTGCTGACCGCCTGAAAGCTGCGGCGGCAAGCGTTGCTCCAGCCCTTCCAGGCGCAACAGCTTGACCAGTTCGGCGATTTTGGCCTGAATCAA
This sequence comes from Brevibacillus sp. YAE8, assembly GCF_057543335.1. NCBI lineage: Bacteria > Bacillati > Bacillota > Bacilli > Caryophanales > Paenibacillaceae > Brevibacillus > Brevibacillus sp. YAE8. Next base: position 68,111 of record NZ_BAAIYG010000025.1, on the reverse strand, counting down.
ATCTGCTTTCATTTTTTTGCGCTGGAGTCCGTACGCGATATTGGCGTAGACGCTCATGTGCGGCCACAGGGCGTAATCCTGAAACACCATGTTGAGATTGCGCTTTTCCGGGGGGACCAGCCGCGAGGGCGACGCCACCTGTTCCCCTCTCAGCAGCACCTCTCCGACATCTGGCCGGGTCAGTCCGGCGATTACTTGCAAGAGCGTAGATTTCCCGCAGCCGGATGGTCCCAGGACGCTGATGATTTCTCCGCTGCGCACGGCCAGGTTGATTCCGCGCAAAGCGGCATAGCTGCCAAACGATTTTTGTACGCCTCGCACTTCCAAAATCGGCTTCAAGCTTGTTCTCTCCCTGCTTTCCATTTTTTCGGCTGAAACAACAGCTCGACGATGACGATGAGCAGCACAACGAAACCGCCGCCCACCAAGGTCGAAGCCGCTGCGTAAGTCGCCGTCGATGGGGAAGTGCCTTGTCCGCATCCCGCAAAAAGCAAGGTAGTGGAGACGAGCAGCGATGCTACTGTCCATTTTTGTTGCCGATTTTTCCTGGTCATTCCGATTTCCCTCCCATTTCATTTCCTACCGACAACTGTACGCGATTTGTGTGAGGGGAAAGTAAACCGGATGCTAAGCTTGTGTTAAATAGAGTCTATGTTTATTGATAGATCCATAGAGAATATCTATACTGAGGGCGGAAGGGAGCGATCCGATGAATATTCAGCAATTGCGTGTGTTCGCTGTAGCCGCCCAGTGCAAGTCGTTGACGGAAGCTGCCGAGGCGCTGGGGATCAAGCAGCCAACCGTCAGCTTTCACCTTAAAAAGCTGGAAACCGCCCTCGGTGTGGAGCTGTTCTACAAGCAGCCGCGGCATTTTCGGCTGACCGAAGCGGGGAATGCTTTGTTGCCGTATGCCAGAAGAGTGTCCACCTTGCTGACAGAAGCCGGGCAGATCATGGAGGAGTTTCGTCACGGCGGCAGAGGCACGCTGAAAATCGGGGCGAGCTACACGTCTGCCACCTACTTTCTCCCCCCTTATCTCGCCGCATTCCAGGCGGAGTACCCGCATGTCCTGCCGATTTTGACCGTAAAAAAAGCGCGGCCGCTCATGGAGCTGCTGCGCGACTTCGAAATTGATCTGGCTATTGTTTCGCTGTCCATGCAGCCCCAGGAAGGCTTGCACGTCATTCCGCTGCTGGCGGACGAGCTGCGTCTGGTTCTCTCTCCGCAAAATCCGCTGGCGCAAAAAAAGACAATCGAACTGGCCGATTTGCAATCCGAGCCGTTCCTCATCCACGAAGCCGGCTCCACCTCCCGCGAGCTGGCCGAACGCTGGGCCCAGGAAAACCAGTTGCGCTGGCAAGTGCGCATGGAGCTTGGGGCGATCGAGACGATCAAGGAAGCGACGAAGCACAATATGGGCGTCAGCATCCTCCCCTATCGCAGCGTCGTGCGCGAAGGCGAAACGGGCGAGCTGGTCATTCGCGAGCTGCCTGGCTACGTCAACCGCAGACATATTTGCCTCGTCTATCGTCAGGATGACCTCTTGCCTTATCCGGTGACCAGCTTCATCCGTTTTTTGCAGCACCGCCGCCTACCAGACGCAAAAAGCCCCTCTCCGCTGTAAAAGGGAAAGGGGCGAATATGTAATTCGATGGGAACACTCTACGCGATGCGGACAACCCGCTTTTTTTCCACTTGCGGCAGGAAGGACAAATCCACATAAGAACGCGCTTCCTCCAGCCCGATGTCTTCTGCCAAAAGCAGCGCTTCTTCCTGGAAGGTAGGCGTACAGCTTCCTTCGTTCAGTTCACAGAGACGCTTCAGGCGTTTCAGGCGCTCTGCGCACTTTTCAGCCCGCATGCATTCATTGGCAAGCTCACATACATTGACGTGGCGCGCGTCTGCGATCATGCTGATGTCGTCCACATGCACAATCAGCCGCTTGCCTTCTTCTGTCACGAAGCCGATCGAGCAAAAATGCGCACCTGACATTTCCAAACGAGTGAGAACCACATTGGTGAAAACCTCTCCTGTGCGCAGTCGAACTTGAGCTGCTTCAATGGCTCCACCGATCTTCCGCTCGTTGGCGATCACCGTGTACATGTCAGTGTAACCGTTAATCTGATAGCGCATAGTACCCTCCCGCTCCTGATGAGATCAATTATCATTAACATCGTATAATGAAAATCATTATCTGTCAACGATGAGAATGATTTTTATTACTACTGCACGTCTTATGGTGCGGGAGGGGGGTTCGACTGGTAATGGATTGACAAGCAGGTGATAAAGCGTGGGCAGTGGACGGCGCGGGCAAGGGGGCAACGCAGACAAGCGCAGGTCAACATGGGGAAACATGGATGATCCTGAGATACGCGAGCAACCGACCAACGCACCCCCGGCAGTCTCACGCAACGCAGCCCCCAAAAACAAAACCACACTCCCCACCCCCAGGAAGTGTGGTCACCCGCTCTCCTACTTACTTCGTTTTCGCAAAAAGCCCCAACTGTTCGATCCGCTGAACCGCTTCGGCCAGGCGTTGTTCGTCCGACAGCAGGGCGGCGCGAACGTAGCCTTCGCCGCTTGGGCCGAAGCCGACGCCTGGTGCGACGACTACATGTGCTTTTTCCAGCAGCAAATCCGAGAACTCCACCGAAGTAAAGCCAGCCGGGACGGGGAGCCAGGCGAAAAACGAGCCTTGCGATGGCGGGGCCTGCCAGCCGATGCGGTGCAGATTGGAGAACAGCGCATTGCGGCGGCCTTCGTAGACGGCTACCAGATCGCGGACGCACTGCTGCGAGTCTGTCATCGCTTTGGCTGCGGCCATTTGGACCGCTCCAAACAGGCTGACGAAGTAATGGTCCTGAATCAGATTGATGAGCCTTACCAGCTCGCGGTTGCCGACCATCGCGCCTACGCGCCAGCCGGCCATATTGTACGTTTTGGACAACGTGTAAAACTCCACGCCCACCTCTTTTGCCCCCGGCACCTGCATGAAGCTGACAGGCTTTTTGCCGTCGTAGCTGATCGCGCCGTACGCGAAGTCGTGGCAGACGACGATCTCGTACTTGCGCGCAAACTGGACGGTTTCCTCGTAAAATTCAAACGGGGCGTTCACCGCTGTCGGGTTATTCGGATAGTTCAAAAACATCAGCTTGGCGCGGTCCAAATCGGCTTGCGGGATTTTGCTGTAGTCAGGCAAAAACTGATTTTCGGCCGTCAGCGGCATCATCGACATCCGGCCGTTTACGACCGCTACGCCGGACCAGTAATCCGGGTAGCCAGGGTCCGGTACGAGTGCCACATCGCCTGCGTTCATCAGCACCTGGCAAATTTCCACGAGGCCGGTTTTGCTTCCGAACAGGATCGCCACCTCTTCCTCCGGGTCGAGGTCCACGTCAAATTGTTGCTTGTACCAGTGCGCGACTGCCTGCTTCAGCTCCAGTCGGCCGGAAAACGGCGGGTATTTGTGATGCAGCGGATTTTCTGCCTGTGCCTTCAGCTCTTCCACAATGTGCGGCGGCGTAGGCAGGTCCGGGTTTCCTTGGCCCAGATTAATGACGTCATGCCCACAAGCGATGACTTTGTTTACTTTTGCCACCAATGTCGCAAAAAACTGGGTCGGGAGCCGATCAATCATGTCGGAAGGTTGGATGCGCATCTGTCTTCAGTTCCTTTCTTTTTAGGCCAATGTACAGCAAAAACCCCCTCTTTCCGTACAGAAAAAGGGGGAGATCAGCTTGGTCACGTCCTTATCTGTCAGGAATTATCCTGCTGGAATTGGCACAGCATCTGCAACGCGCAAGCGCGCAGATCCGCTGCCGGGCTTCATAGGGCCAGTCCCTCCGCCTCTCTTCATAAGTAAATCACACGGAATATACTGTTTTTAATCTTCTTCATACTACATTGCGGGCTCCGAACGTGTCAAGACGCTTCGCGAGGCCCGCGAATTTTTCCTGGCTACATCTTTTCTACGGTCGCGGCTGGCACTTTTCGGGTGCGGCCTTGAAACGAGCTGTGCAGGGCGAAAAACGCGACAGACATTAGCGCCAGCCCCGCCATGATGTACAAAAGTCCTTGTGCCTGAAAATGCTGGAAAATGACCGCTCCGAGCAATGGGCCGAGCATGCGTCCCGCAGAGCCTGTGCCGGAGATCAGCCCTTGGATGAAGCCTTCTCGCCCCTGTGGCGTAAACTCTGCTGCCACGGCAGGCACGGCCGGCCAGACGAGCATTTCTCCAAGCGTCATGATGAACATCCCGGCGACAAAGCCGGCGTAGGAGGTCGTCTGCGACAAAATCAGCATCGACAGCACGAACACGTAGGAGCCGAGCAGCATCTGCGCTCGCAGCGTGCGGGCGAAGCGGCCAATGACCCAGGCGATCAGCGGCTGGCCGAACAAAATCAGGCCGCCGTTGATCGTCCAGAGCAAGCTGTACTGACGCAAGGAAATGCCCAACGATTGCATGTAGGTCGACAACACCGTCGTCCACTGGACGTAGACAATCCAACTGATTAACAGCCCGCTGCACAAGAGCAGTAGGGCGCCCCACGCCACTTTTTTCGTCGGCAGTTGCTGTAGCGGCGAAAGCGCCTCAACTGGCTTCGGCTTGGCAGCGCTTTGGACAGCAGCGGCGGGAGTGCCTGCGGTATTGGCTTGCTCCGCCCGATGGCCCCGCTCTGCGACTGCCTTGAGCTGCCGAGGCAAAATGAGCACGAACATGACGAGCACGATGACTTGCGAGATCGCGTTGCCAAAAAACGTCCAGGCAAACGAAATGCTCGCCAGCAAGCCGCCGAGGGCAGAGCCAGCCGCCACCCCGGCGTTGAGCGCGACGTAGATCATGTTGATCCCTTTGCGCCCGCCTTCCGGCCACAGCACGACAGCGAGTGCATTCATCACCGGAGAGAGCGTGCCGTAAAACAGCCCGTTCAGCAACAGCAAGATCGTGTACAGCGTAAAGTCATGCGTGACGCCAAGCCCGACGGAAATCAGAATGACGCCGATCGAGGCAAAAACGATCGTGCGCATTTTCCCCCAACGGTCGAACAGCATGCCACCTGCGATGCTGCCGATCAAAAAAGCCCCCTGGTTCAATAACAGCAAAAAGCCCGCTACGGTCAGCGGCTTCCCTAAATAATCGTGGATATAGATGGTGACAAGCGGCCAAATACAAGCCATTCCGGTAGAAAAAATGATCGCAGCAATCGCCAGAAGACGAATGCTGCTCGGATAGGATTGCCATTTCTGTTTCATGGTTTAGTTCTCTCCCCGACGAAAATCGCCGCTTTTCCCGCCTGTTTTGCTCACCAAGCAAGTCGGACCGATTACCATGCCTTTGTCCATCGCCTTGCACATATCGTACACCGTAAGAGCTGCGACACTGACAGCCGTCAAAGCTTCCATTTCCACGCCCGTTTTTCCCGTCGTCCGCACACATGCTTCCAGGGCAAGCGTCGTCTCGTTTTCAAAAGCGAAGCGAATGTCGATCCCGGTCAAAGGAAGCGGATGGCACATCGGGATGATTTCCCACGTCTTTTTCGCTGCCATGACGCCCGCTACCTGTGCGACTGCCAGCACATCCCCTTTCTCTACCCGTCCTTCGCGAATGCGGGCGAGCGTTTCCGGCTTCATGACGATTTTGCTCTCTGCCACAGCCTCCCGTTTTGTGATGTCTTTTTCCGAGACATCTACCATCCGCGCACGGTTTTGTTCATTAAAATGCGTCAGTTGATCGTTCATGCAACTATCCGTCCTCCATCTATGCGATCCCGTTAAACAGCCGAAAAGCCTGGCTGAAACCGGTCATCTGTCTACTCCTACCTTACTCCCGCGGCTTGCGAAAAGCAATGGAAACATCGCTGCCAACTGCTCCAGCTACTTGTAGCATGCGTCTTCTCCTTCATTATCTTGCTGTTCTACTCGCAAATTCGTACAAAAACGCCGCGGTGAAGCTATACTGTGCGTACAACAACCAGCAAGCGTGCTGGAAACGATAAGGTCTGGAGGCGTTTGTCACAATGAAGGAAAAACAACATGTTTACTGGTCAAAAGTCATTTTGCAAGAGTGGAGCCTGCATCTCGCGGCCACAGCCAAAGGGCTATGCTTCGTCGGCTCCCAAAACGGCCCGTTCGCAGAGGTGAGCAATTGGTTCGCTCGTCGCAGACCCGGCCATGTTTTGGTCCAGGATCACGAGCAGCTCGCCCCCTATGTGGCGGAAATCAGCGAATATTTGCAAGGGGCGCGGCAGCAATTCTCGCTTGCGCTCGATCTGGAGGGCACGCCGTTTCAGCTATCTGTCTGGGACGCTTTGTGCCGCATTCCATACGGGCAGACGACGACTTACTCCGAGATTGCCGCTCACATCAAAAAGCCTGCCGCCGTCAGGGCCGTAGGAGCCGCGATCGGAGCCAATCCGCTGCTTTTGACCGTCCCTTGCCATCGGGTCGTCAGCAAAGACGGCAGCCTCACCGGCTATCGCGGCGGCCTGGACATGAAAACAGCGCTGATTGCGCTCGAAAAAGGAAGTCTTGCAAGGGGGATGCAGCATGGCTGAGCCGCTGACAAAACGCATCGCCCTACTCCCCTGGGAGCAGTTGCAACACAGTCTGGACGAGCAAGGCTTTGCCGTCCTCCCTCCCGTCTTGCAACCGGGAGAATGCCAGGAGCTGATCGCCACCTATCGCGAAGACCGCTTTTTCCGAGCGACGATCAACATGGCGCGATACCGCTTCGGCAGCGGAGAGTACCGTTATTATCAAGCTCCCCTGCCGCCCATAGTGGAGCAGTTGCGCGAGGGCTTTTATCCCGAGCTGGCCAAAACGGCGAATCGCTGGAACACACTGCTCGGACAGCAGCCTGCCTACCCTCCGTCGCTGTCCGCCTTTCTCGCCCGTTGCCACGAGCACGGGCAGGCCCGCCCGACGCCTTTGCTCCTGAAATACGAGGCCGGCAGCTACAACTGTCTGCACCAGGACATGTACGGCGACGTGTTTTTTCCTTTTCAGGTCGTCTTCGTCCTGAGCCAACAGGAAAGCGACTTTTGCGGCGGACAATTTTTGCTGATCGAACAACGGCCGCGAGCGCAAAGCAGAGGACATGTGATAACCTTGGAACAGGGGGCAGGCTTGATTTTTCCGACTGCCTATCGCCCTGTAGCCGGAGCGCGCGGCTATTATAAAACGACGCTGCGCCACGGCGTCAGCACGATCACCCAGGGAACGCGGTACAGTCTGGGGATCATTTTTCACGACGCAAAATAAGAAGGGACAAAAGTGAACAGCACTTTCTTTTACAAGCAACCAAAAACGCTGCTCAATAAAGGATCCGGATTTTTGACCGATTACACGCACTCGCTCAATCCGTACACGGGCTGCTCCTTCGCCTGTTCTTACTGCTATGTGCGGCAGATGCCCGTCTCGCTGTTTCGCGGGCACGAATGGGGGACGTGGGTCGATATCAAGACGGGAGCCGCCGCGCTGCTCGCCAAAGAGCTACAGCGGGCAAAAGCGAAGGGGCCCGTCTCCATTTTCATGTCGTCGAGCACTGACCCTTACCAGCCCGTTGAATATCGGGAGCAGGTAACGCGTTCGCTACTCGAAGTGATGGTGGAGCATCCGCCCGACTTTTTGCTCGTCCAGACCCGCAGCCCGCTCGTCACGCGCGATCTGGACCTGCTGCTCCGCCTGGGCGAGCGAGTACGCGTCAGCATGACGGTGGAAACGGACCTGGAGGAAATCCGCAAACATTTCTCGCCGCAAGCGCCTCCGATTGCCGCACGGCTGCGGGCGCTTCGGGAATTGGCTGCGGCTGGCGTCCCGACACAGGCGACGATCGCACCCGTCTTGCCGAGCAGCGAAGCTTTTCCCGACCTGCTGCGGCCGCTGGTCGGACGGGTTTGCATTGACGATTTTTACATGGGCGACGGCAGCGGCGGCAAGCGTACGAAGAAAAACGGGGTTCCCTCACTTTTTGCCGAGTTGGGGCTGGAAGCATGGGCGGAGCCGGACGCCTATCGACTCGTGTACGATCGGCTGCGGCGCGTGTTTGCGGAAGACGAGCTGTACGTAAGCCAACAAGGCTTCGCTCCGTAAGTCCCCAAGCCCCTTCGCGCATTGGCATCCGTGCCGGATTGTGATATCGTCAACCCATAGACAACTGTCATCCCAATCGGAAGTGAGGAATTGCTTTGACGATCACCATCTTGTTGTTTGCCGGACTGGCCGAGCGGGCCAACGTCCGCGAAATCGAACTGACTTTGCCAGAACAGGCAACCGTGCGCGACCTCCTGCAAGCAGTCGGAGAGCAGTATCCGGCGCTTGCGCCGTTGCTCGGTAGCTGTTTTGTTTCCATGAATCACGAGTACGCTGCTTTTGATCGCGTCATCAGCCCGGATGACGAAATCGCGCTCTTGCCGCCTGTCAGCGGCGGAGAGGAAGTGCCGCGCTTTGCCATTACCCGCGAGCCGCTGTCTGCCGACCAGCTCGTGCGGCTGGTGAGCAACCCGCACGCGGGCGCCATCTTGACGTTTGTCGGAACGGTACGCGAATTTACGCACGGTCAGCGCACGGTCTACCTGTCCTATGAAGCGTACGAGCCAATGGCTGTGGAAAAAATGAAGCAGGTCGCAGCCGAGATCGAGGAACGCTGGCCCGGAGCACAAGTCGCCATGCACCACCGCATCGGCGATTTGGCCGTGGAAGAAATCGCCGTCGTCGTCGCGGTGGCAACGCCGCACCGCAACGAGTCTTTTGAAGCCGGGCGCTACGCCATCGAAAGACTGAAGCAAATCGTCCCTATCTGGAAAAAAGAAATGTGGGAGGACGGCAGCGAATGGAAGGGCCATCAGCAAGGCCCGTGGAATCCGCTGGCGATGTCGGAAGGAAAGGAGGAGTAACCGCTTTGGATACACGTTATTCCCGCCAGCTCCTGTTTCACCCGATCGGGCGCAGCGGCCAGGAAAAACTGTTGCAAAGCCGCGTCGCCATCGTCGGGATGGGCGCGCTCGGAACGGTGCTGTCCAATCATATGGTCCGCGCCGGAGTCGGCTTTGTGCGCCTCATTGACCGCGATTTCGTCGAACCGAGCAACCTGCAGCGACAAATGCTCTACGACGAGTCAGACGCCGCCGAGCATTTGCCAAAAGCGATGGCGGCCCATGCCAAGCTGACGAAAATCAACTCGGAAGTCACGATTGAGCCGATCGTCGCCGACCTGTCTGCTTACAACGCCGAGGAGCTTTTGTGTGACGTCGATCTCGTGCTCGATGCGACAGACAATTTTCAAGTGCGCTATCTGGTCAACGACGTTTGCGTGAAGCACGGGATTCCTTGGGTGTACGGCGGTGCGGTGAGCGCGACGGGCACGTTTACGACCATCCGCCCCGGCATTACGCCGTGTTTGCGCTGTCTGTTCCCGGAAGCTCCGAATCCGGGGGAAATGCCGACTTGCGATACCGCCGGGGTCATCGGTCCGATCATCCACATCGTCGCCTCCTACCAGGCGACCGAAGCGTTCAAGCTGCTGGTCGGAGCCACGGATGCGCTCAATTTGAACCTGGAGCATTTTGAAATCTGGCAAAATCGCCACACGCAAATCAAGGTGGCCAATGCTCGCCGCAGCGACTGCCCGACGTGCGGCAAGCACGAGTATGCTTTTTTGCAGCCGGAGACGCAGGATGGACAAGCGGTTTCGCTCTGCGGACGGGATACGGTGCAAATCTCGCCCGGAGCTTCTGCCTCCCTCGACCTCGACGCCCTCGCCAAGCGGCTTGCTCCGCTCGGGAAAATTGAGCAAAACAAATTTTTGCTCCGCTTCCACGTCGACTCGTACACGCTCGTCGCCTTCCCGGACGGACGCGTGCTCGTCCAGGGAACGGATGAGATCAGCGTGGCCCGTTCGCTGCATGCGAAGTACATTGGGGCGTAAACGGAAAACGGCGAAAACTGACTTCTTGCCTATGCGAACAAGACCTTGAGAGGTGTCGGTCCTCAAGGTCTTGTTTCATTATATAGAGGCAGAGGGTGATCGCTGTTTGCATCGGCTCGTTTGGGTGGCGGGGTGCTATATGAATTCCTCTACCCGCTCATGATCCAATCGCCTCCCGGTTCGCCTTGCAGGAAGTGCCTAGCCAAAATCGGCCGCTTGCTCACCCGGCCGTGCAAGTCTCATCCCAGGTCGCTTGCCAAGAAAGGTCCCCAGCCTTTTAAATGCGCTCTGCTCACTTTGAGGACAGGACCCTACTCCCCCTGCCACGTCACCGTAAACGTCGTCCCGCGCCCCTGCTCGCTTTGCACGGAGATCGTCGCCTGGTGCAGATCGAGAATTTTTTTCACGATCGACAGCCCCAAACCGCTGCCGCCCTTGGCGCGGTTGCGCGACTTGTCTTCCTTGAAAAAGCGTTCGAAAATCCGTTCCAAATTTTCTTTGGCGATCCCGATGCCCGTATCGGAAATTTGCACCTGTGCGCCTCCGGGAAGCGATTGCAGCTTGACGCTGATTTTGCCGCCAGGCTCGGTGAACTTGATGCTGTTGCTGAGCAGGTTGTTCCACACCTGGCTCATCATGTCTTCGTCCGCGACGATTTCCGCCTTTTCCAGCTCAATCTCCAGCTCGATCTCCTTTTCCAGCCAGAGCGGCTCACAGGCCAAAATGATGCTACGCAACTGCTGGTCCAGCCGATAGCGCTTGCGCTCGACCGGATGGTGCTTGCCCTCCAGCGACGTGAGCTTGAGCAGGTTGTCGCTAATTTTGGACAAACGCTTGCTCTCCATTTCGATGATCTCCAGGTAGTGCCGACGCTCCGCCAGGCTCAGGCTCTCGTTTTGCAGCGCGCGGGCAAATCCGCTGATCGAGGTCAGCGGCGACTGGATTTCGTGGGAAACGTTGGAGATGAACTCCTGGCGCATCTGCTCCATCGCCTGCAATTGCTCGGCCATATGGTTGATGCCCTCCACCAACTGCCCCCATTGGCGCTCCATTTTGACGTCGAGATTGACGTTGAAGTCTCCTTTGGCAATTCGTCTCAAGGCGTCGATCAGCAGTTGAAACAGCTCGACATGCCGGGGGCGGATGAAGTGGGAAATCGTGAACCCTGCGAGGATAAAAAAGCAAAAGCTGACGACTGCGTGGACCACCGCTTGCACAAAGTCGCTCGGGGCAAGCCCTGTATAGCGGTAAAAGAGGCCTGTGCTCCAGTAAGCTACTGCCCCGCAGAGCATCAGCAAGGCAAAGATTCCAACAGTCGCAAGCAGCTTCAGCCCGATGTGTTTGTGCAAAGGCATCGTTCGCCCGGATTTGTGCCTTGGCTTTTCACTTGGCTCTCTGCTCATTTGTCTGCCTCCAGCCGATAGCCAAGGCCGCGCACGGTGCGAATCCGAAAGCCGTACTCCCCTTCCGGAAAACGTTCCCGCAACCGATTGATATGCACGTCTACCGTCCGCTCGTTGCCTTCAAAGTCGTAGCCCCAGATTTGCTCGATCAACTGCTCGCGCGGGATCGTTTGTCCCGGGTAGCTCGCGAGCTTGAACAACAGCTCGAATTCTTTTAACGGAATCGTCCACGAGCGGCTGTCCTGCACGATTTCAAACGTTTTGCGGTCGAGCTGCAACAGCCCTGCCTGCACCTTGTGCGACGCGGCGATCTTGTATCGTTTGAGCAACGCTTTTACCCGCACCAAAAGCTCCGCCGGCTCAAACGGCTTGACGAGGTAGTCGTCCGTCCCCAGCTCGAAGCCTTTGATTTTTTGCGCCGTCTCGCCTTTTGCCGTCAGCATGAGCAGCGGAATGTCGTAGTGCTCGCGCAACTGCCGGCACAGCTCCCAGCCGTCCATCTGCGGCATCATGATGTCGAGCACGACCAGGTCCGCGCCGGGCGACTCCATTTTTTCCAGCGCCTCGACGCCGTTTTCCGCCTCCACGATCTCGAACCCGTCGTTGCGCAAAAAGATGCGCACCAGTTCGCGAATGTGCGGGTCGTCGTCCACTACCATGATTCTGGTCATGTCGTCAGCATCCTTTCTTTCATCAGCAATTGCTGGCTGGCCAGCTCCCGGTACATGTCGTGCGAATCAAACAGTTGCTCGTGCGTCCCCATGCCCGTAATTTTTCCTTTTTCCAAAAAGATGATCTGGTCCGCGTCCACCACCGTCGACAGCCGATGCGCGATCACGAGCGTGGTGCGTCCCTTCATCAGATTTTGCAGCGCTTTTTGCACGATGATTTCCGATTTGCTGTCGAGGCTGGACGTCGCCTCGTCGAGCATCAAAATTTGCGGATCGCGCAGCAGGGCGCGGGCGATGCCGATGCGCTGGCGCTGTCCGCCGGAGAGTTTGACGCCCCGCTCGCCTACTTGCGTCTCGTAGCCGTCCGGCAGTTCGTCGATGAACTGATCCGCGTAGGCCATGGCGGCGGCCTGTTTCAGCTCTGCTTCCGTCACCTCGCGGGAAATGCCGTAGCAGATGTTTTCCCGGATCGTGCCGGCGATCAGCGGGCTTTCTTGCGAGACGTAGCCGATTTTGCTGCGCCAGGACGCCAGGGAAAACGCGTCGATCGGATCGCTGCCCAACCTGATTACGCCGCTATCCGGCTTGTAAAAGCGCTCGACCAAGGAAAACAAGGTCGTCTTGCCGCTGCCGCTCGGCCCGACAATCGCACTCACCTTCCCGGCCGGAATCGTGAAGCTGACGTTATCGAGAATGTTTTCCCCGTTTTCATAGGAAAAGCTCACGTTCTCCACTACAATCGGCAAGGCGGCATTTTCCACGGTACGTCCGCTCTGGTGATCCTCTTCCGGCTCCTCTAGTGTAGCAATGATTCGCTCCGTCGCGCCCATTGCCTTTTGCAACTGGGTGAAAAATTGCGTGAACTGCCCCATCGGCATGATGATTTGCACCAGGTACAAAATAAACGCGACCAGTTCGCCGGCGGAGAGCGCTCCCGAAGCGACGCGCATTCCGCCGTAGCCCATAATGACGACGAGCAAAACCATCAGCACAAACGAAATCAACGGCGCGATCATCGCCTGTACCTGGCCTTCCTTCAGGCCGAAGCGAAACAGGTTGGCAATTCCCTTTTTCCCTGCCTCGTACTCATGTGGCTCGGCATTCGACGCCTTGACAAGCCGCACCTCTGACAACACTTGATTCATGATCGTCGTGAAGCTCGCCGTCTCGTCCTGCAGCCCTTTGGAAATTTTGTACATCTGTCTGCCCAGCGGCACGAGAATCGCCACAGACAGCGGAACGGCGATCAGCATGGTCAGCGTCATTTGCCAGTCCAGGTACAAAAGCGTGGCCACGGAGCCGATAATCGCGATGATTCCGGTGAAAAAGCTGGCGAGGTGCTCGCTGATAAGTCCTTTGACGACTCCTGTGTCATTCGTCATCCGGCTGATCGTCTCCCCTGTCCGGTGGTTGTCGTAATAGGAGACGGGCAGGACGAGCAGCTTTTTCCACAGTCGGTCGCGCAGAGCCGCGACGATGCTCTGGCCGACGTGGTTGAGCAAATAGATGGACAGCCCGCTGGCGATGGCCTGCGCGATGAAGGCGACCATTAACAGCACGATTTGGCCTCGGCTGATGGACGAGAGCGTAAAGCTGTCCACCAGGTCTTTGGTAAACAGCGGAATGACCAGGCTGACCAGTGTCGTCGCCACACTCATGAACAGCGCGACACCGATTTTCAGCTTGGACGGCTTCGTCTGCATGATTAATTGAAAAAACGGGCGCCAGTTTCCCAGTTTAGTACGATTGTCGTTGGTTTGTTCTCTCATTTGCTTAACTCCTTGCCCATTTTTATGTGTGCGTATTTCTTATTGTTTACGTCTGACGCTTCCCTTCGTTGCGCTTGCCTCCTTCGCTTTCCGGTGCTTTGGCGAAGCGCATCTCCCAGGGGTGATTCCAAGCTGCTCCTGAAGAGCGGATGGGAGGTTAAAGGTGTCACAGGCAGCCTCTCCTTTCTGCAAACGGCCGCAGAGGTTGACGTCGGCGTCCCCTGCGCCCTTTTTGCCCGCAAGAGAAACAATAACGGATGAATGTAAACGAAATATAAACGGGATAATACATGAAGTCTGGATATTTTTCCTTCATTAAATACAACGCGAAACAAGCGCGTCTGTTTTTTCTCCCATGATTTTTGTATATAAATGATGAATTTGGGGTAGAAGCCGGGAAACAAATCGAGTATAATAAGTTCGTAATGAGAGAAACGAAACTACGTTTCACCAGACGAAACCCCAAGTTACAATAGGGAGGTTGTATAAATTGGCTAAACAAGATGCTTACAATGTGAAATCTTCCCTGCAAGTAGGCGACAAGTCTTTCGCGTACTATCGCCTGCAAGGATTGGAAGAACAAGGACTCGGCGACGTTTCCAAGCTGCCGTTCTCGATTAAAGTTCTGCTCGAGGCTGCTGTACGTCAGTTCGATGGCCGTGCGATCACCAAAGAACACGTACAACAACTGGCGACCTGGACAAAAGGCCGCGACGAAAACCAAGAAGTACCGCTCATGCCAGCTCGTATCGTTCTGCAAGACTTCACCGGCGTACCGGCTGTAGTTGACCTGGCAGCGATGCGTATCGCCATGAAGCGCGCTGGTGGAGATCCAAAGCGAATCAACCCGCTCGTACCGGTTGACCTCGTAATCGACCACTCCGTCATGGTTGACGACTTCGGTAACGCGAATGCCCTGAACAACAACATGAAGCTCGAATTCGAACGCAACCAAGAGCGCTACCGCTTCCTGCGCTGGGCGCAAACAGCGTTTGACAACTTCCGTGCGGTTCCTCCGGCAACTGGTATCGTTCACCAAGTAAACCTGGAGTACCTGGCAACTGTGATCGCTACTCGCGAAGTAGACGGCGAACTCGTTGCTTTCCCTGACTCTCTCGTAGGTACTGACTCCCACACTACCATGATTAACGGTCTTGGCGTTCTCGGCTGGGGTGTTGGCGGTATCGAGGCAGAAGCAGGAATGCTCGGCCAACCGCTGTATTTCGTAACGCCAGAAGTCGTTGGTTTCAAACTGACTGGCACGCTGAATGCCGGCGCAACTGCAACCGACCTCGCGCTGACTGTTACCCAAATGCTGCGTAAAAAAGGCGTAGTAGGGAAATTCGTGGAGTTCTACGGACCTGGCCTGTCCAACATCTCGCTGGCTGACCGCGCGACTGTAGCCAACATGGCTCCTGAGTACGGTGCTACCATGGGCTTCTTCCCGGTAGACGCTGAAACGCTCAACTACATGCGCCAAACTGGCCGCAGCGAAGATTTGATCGCTCTGGTAGAAACTTACACCAAAGCACAAGGTCTGTTCCGTACCGACGACACTCCAGACCCAATCTTCTCCGAAACATTGGAACTGGATCTGTCCACAGTCGTACCGAGCTTGGCTGGTCCAAAACGCCCGCAAGACCGCGTAGAACTGACTGCGATGAAGGAATCCTTCAACAAAAGCCTGCGCACACCGATCGACAAAGGCGGTTTTGGTCTGTCCGAAGAGAAAATCGCAGCAAGCGCACCTGTTACTTATGCAAACGGTGAAACCGCTACGCTGAAAACCGGTTCTGTCGTAATCGCAGCGATTACTTCCTGTACCAATACATCAAATCCTAGCGTAATGCTGGGTGCAGGTATCCTGGCGAAAAAAGCAGTGGAAAAAGGTTTGAAAAAGCCTGCTTTCGTGAAAAGCTCCCTGGCTCCAGGTTCCCGCGTCGTTACCCAATACTTGACTGACGCTGGTCTGATTGATTCCTTGAATGCGATCGGATTCAACGTAGTCGGCTACGGTTGCACCACTTGCATCGGTAACTCCGGTCCATTGCCAGAGGAAACCAGCAAAGCAATCGCAGACGAAGACCTGACTGTAGCAGCCGTACTGTCCGGTAACCGCAACTTCGAAGGCCGTATCCATGCGCAGGTAAAAGCGAACTACCTCGCTTCTCCTCCATTGGTTATCGCTTACGCACTGGCTGGTACTGTAGACATCGACCTGACTACAGAGCCAATCGGCACTGGCAAAGACGGAGAGCCTGTCTACCTGAAAGACATCTGGCCAACTCCGCAAGAAATCTCGGAAGCAATGAGCAAAGCCATGAACCCAGACCTGTTCCGTGCCGAATACGGTCAAGTGTTCACGCAAAACGAAGCTTGGAACAAAATCGACGTTCCAACTGGCGACCTGTACGAGTGGGATGAAAAATCCACCTACATCCAAGAGCCGCCATTCTTTAAAGACCTTGCTGGTGAAATCGCAGCGATCGCAGACATCAAAGCAGCGAAAGCAATCGCTCTGTTCGGCGACTCCGTCACAACCGACCATATCTCCCCAGCGGGTAACATCTCGCCTACAAGCCCTGCAGGTCTGTATCTGCAAGCAAACGGCGTAGAGCGCAAAGACTTCAACTCTTACGGTGCTCGCCGTGGTAGCCATGACGTTATGATGCGCGGTACGTTTGCCAACATCCGTATTCGCAACCAAGTGGCTCCTGGCACAGAGGGCGGCGTAACCAAATACTTGCCAACCGGCGAAGTAATGTCCATCTACGATGCTTCCATGAAGTATCAGGCAGACGGCACTCCACTCGTTGTACTGGCTGGTAAAGAGTACGGTACTGGTTCTTCCCGCGACTGGGCAGCAAAAGGTACTTTCCTGCTCGGCATCAAAGCCGTTATCGCCGAAAGCTTCGAGCGTATCCACCGTGCCAACCTCGTCGGTATGGGCGTGCTGCCTCTGCAATTCGCTGACGGCCAAAGCTGGAAGTCGCTGGGTATCGACGGAACTGAGTCTTTCAGCATCCTGGGTCTTTCCAACGATGTTCAACCAGGCCAGCGCGTAAAAGTAGAAGCAACCAAACAAGACGGCAGCAAGTTCGAGTTCGACGTCATCGTTCGTCTCGACTCCATGGTAGACGTAGACTACTACCGCAACGGTGGTATTCTGCAAACCGTTCTTCGCCAACTGCTGGACGAAGGCAAACCAGTAAACGCGTAAACTGCGCGACACAAAATAAGTTCGTAACAGCACCCACCCACAAAGGGCAGACTCCGAGAGCGTCTCGGCAGTCTGCTCTTTTTTGCATGCCGTCCCCTGTGCGCACATTGAATGTCCGTGGTGCTGTCGGGAAAAGAAAAAGCACCACAGAACTACATGTCCGTGGCGCTATCATGAAAAGAAAAAGCATCACAGACTACGTGCCCGTGGCGTTATCGGAAAAAGAAAAGCACCACAGAACAAACAAGCCCGTAGCGCTTTTCCATGGCATTATTGCAAAAAGACACCCACCACAGAGTAGCGTATTTTCCGTGGGGTTAGCGTAGATGACAAAACCATGTACGGGAGACCGTTTCCTTCGCTTCGCTATTTCTGCGTACGCGACGCTAACCGTCCGGACGCCCCGCCCCCTCTCCGGCTTCTTGCTTTCCTTGGGCCGCCCGTACATTTTTACCCTCGCTAGCTAACCTGCGTCTCACTGCCTTGCGCAAACTGGCTGTTGTACAAATCCGCGTAGAAGCCGTCCTGCGCCAGCAGTTCCTCGTGCGTGCCCTGTTCGATCACCGTTCCGTTGTTCATGACGAGAATCAGGTCGGCGTCGCGAATCGTCGACAGGCGGTGCGCAATGACAAAGCTCGTGCGCCCTTGCATCAGTCCCGCCATCGCTTGTTGAATCAACAGCTCTGTCCGGGTGTCGACGCTGCTCGTCGCCTCATCGAGAATCAAAATCGCCGGATCGGCGAGGAACGCGCGCGCGATCGTCAGCAACTGCTTTTGCCCCTGGGAAATGTTCGAAGCCTCTTCATTCAGCACCGTCTCATACCCTTCCGGCAACGTCCGCACAAAATGGTCCGCGTGCGCTGCCTTCGCCGCCTGCACGATTTCCGCTTCAGTCGCCCCTGCTCTGCCGTAGGCGATGTTTTCCTTGATCGTGCCGTTGAACAGCCACGTATCCTGCAGCACCATTCCGAACTGGCTGCGCAGCTCGCCGCGCGGCAGGTCGCGAATATCGCGGCCGTCTACCGTAATCCGGCCGCCGCCGATCTCGTAAAAGCGCATCAGCAGATTGACCAAGGTCGTCTTGCCAGCGCCAGTCGGACCGACGATGGCGACCGTCATGCCCGGCTTCACGTCGATGTTCATGTCGGTGATGAGCGGCTCGTTTTCCTTGTAGCCGAACGAGACGTGTTCAAACCTCACATGCCCTTGCATGCGGGCCGGGCCAGCAGCGGAAACGGCATCGGTTTCTTCCTCCGGCGCATCGAGCACTTCAAAAATGCGCTCCGCCGAGACGAGCGTAGACTGGATGATGTTGGCAATGTTCGCCGTCTGCGTGATCGGCTGGGAAAACTGCTGGGCGTACTGGATGAACGCCTGCACGTCCCCGATGGCGATGCTGCCGCGCGTAACGAGCACGCCCCCCACCACACAGACGAGCACAAAGCCGATATTGCCGACGAGCATCATCAGCGGCATCATGATTCCGGCGATAAACTGCGCCTTCCAGCCAGACTGGTACAGCTTTTCGTTGATCGCGTCGAACTTTTCGATCGCGCTCTTTTCCCGGCCGAATGCCTTGACGAGCTTGTGGCCCGTGTACATCTCTTCGACGTGTCCGTTCAGCTCGCCGAGCGCCTGCTGCTGTCCTTTGAAGTGCGGCATGGAACGAGAAGCCACCTGTTTGATTGCCACTGCGCTGAGCGGCAAGGTCAAAAGCAAAATGACCGTCATCAGCGGACTGATCGAAAGCATCATCGCAATGACGCCGACCAGCGTAATGATCGAGGTAATCATCTGCGTCAGACTTTGTTGCAGCGTGCCGCTGATCGTATCCACGTCATTGACGACCCGGCTCATGATTTCGCCGTGCGTGCGCTCGTCAAAGTATTTCAGCGGCAGTCTCGCCAGCTTTTCGTTGACTTCCTTGCGCAGCGCATAGACGGTCTTTTGCGCGACTTTCGCCATCAAATACTGCTGGATATAGGCAAACAGCGCGGAAAACAAATACAGCCCGATCAAAGTCAAAATGATTTGCCAAATAGCGGCAAAGTCAAACGTTGCGCCCGGCACTCCCTTCAGCTTGCCCATGAACCCGGCAAAAATCGTCGTCGTCGCATCCCCTAAAAGCTTTGGACTGAGAATGGCGAAGACGGTGCTTGCCGCTGCCGTCAAAAAGACGATGAACAGCCGGAAGCGGTGCGGCTTCAAGTAGCCGAGCAGACGGCGCAGCGTGCCTTTGAAATCTTTGGCCTTTTGCCCAGGCATCGTCAGCAATCCAGGCCCGCCAAAGCCCATCGGACGCTGCCCTCCCGGCCCTGGTCCGGCTCCCGGTCGTCCCTGGGGAGGACGTTGTTGTCCATCACTCATGCGATTTCCTCCTCCGTTAGCTGGGATTTGACGATCTCCTGGTACACGCTACAGGTGGCGAGCAACTCGCGGTGTGTACCGATTCCCGCCACTTTGCCTTCCTCCAACACGATAATCTGGTCGGCGTCCATCACGGTATTGACCCGCTGCGCGACGATGATAACCGTCGCATCCCCTGTCTCCTGCTTCAAGGCAGCCCGCAGCTTCGCATCTGTCTTGAAGTCGAGGGCGGAAAAGCTGTCGTCAAAAATGTACACCTCCGGCTTGCGGACGAGCGCACGGGCGATGGAGAGGCGCTGCTTTTGCCCGCCTGACAGGTTCTGCCCGCCTTGGGCGAGGACGGTATCCAGCCCGTCCGGCATGCTCGCGATAAACTCGGCTGCCTGCGCCACGCTTACGGCATGGCGGACTTCCTCGTCTGTCGCCTCCTCTTTTCCGTAGCGGATGTTGTCTGCGATCGTCCCCGTAAACAGCAGCGCTTTTTGCGGGATAAAGCCAATGCGGGAGCGCAGCTCGCTTTGCGACCACTCGCGCACATCGACGCCACCGACGCGGACGCTGCCGCTCTCGACGTCATAGAAGCGCGGGATCAGGCTGACCAGCGTTGTTTTTCCTGCGCCTGTTCCCCCGATGATCGCCGTCACCTGGCCGGGCCTGGCGGTAAAAGAAAGCTCAGACAGTGCAGGCTTCTCTGCGCCAGGATAGCGGAACGTCACCTGCTCGAAAGCGACTTGCCCGCCTTTTCCCGCGCCAGATGGGTCTGGCTTTTCCCTGTCGACAATGATCGGCTCTGTCGCGAGCACCTCGTGAATGCGCACCGCCGAAGCCGAAGCTCTCGGCACCATGCTAAACATCATCGACGCCATCATCAGCGAAAACAAAATTTGCATCGCATACTGCAAAAACGCCATCAGGTCGCCTACCTGCATGTGCCCGGCGCTGATCCGCAAGCCGCCGAACCAGATGATGGCAATCGACGTGACGTTCATCATCAGCATCATGACAGGCATCATCCCCGCCATGATCTGGTTGGCTTTGATCGCCGTCGCCGTCAAATCTTCATTGGCACGGTCGAACCGCTCCCGCTCGTGCTCCGTCCGGTTGAACGCCCGCACGACGCGGATTCCGGTCAACGACTCGCGCAGCACGAGATTCAGCCTGTCGATTTTGCCCTGCATTGCTTTGAAGTACGGAATCCCTTTTGAACCGATCAAAAAAATCGCCAATGCCAAAATCGGAATCGCCACGATGATGACGAGAGACAGCTCCGCGTCCTTCGACAGCGCCATGATGATTCCGCCAAAACACATCATTGGTGCCATCACCAGCATCCGCAGCATCATGTTCAGCACTTGCTGGACTTGCGTAATGTCATTGGTCGTCCGGGTAATGAGCGAGGCCGTCCCGTGCTTGTCGAACTCCTGCAACGAAAAACGTTCGACGTGGCTAAACACGCTGCTGCGCAGCCGCATGCCAAAGCCGGAAGCAGAGCGGGAAGCCAAATAGCTCGCCGCGACGGACAAAGCAGCCGCGACGGCGGATACTAGCAGCATCCAGCCTCCGGTTCTCCAGATATAGGCCGTGTCTTCCTTGACGATCCCTTCGTTGACGATATGGGACATCAGGTTTGGCAAATATAAATTCGCCAGCGATTGCAGCAACATAAAAAACATCGTCATGGCGACCATATAACGGTATGGCCGCAAAAAACGCAATAATTTCAGCAAACAAATCCTCCTCTTGCTTGATAGGCTGCGGCGGCGGATGCCCTCACGCCCGCACCATCGCGACGCACGATTCCGTCGCCGCTTCGATGTCCGGCGAGAGCAACTGCTTGACCTGCTCCATGTCGTGTCCTTCTGCGAGCAAGCTTCTCTTTTTCCGCTGCAAAAAACCCATGGCGTGCATCATGGCTCCCCAATATTGTTCTGCGAGCAGCTCCGGCTCCATCCGGCGAATATCGCCTGTCTCCATTCCGCGGCGCAACGTCTCCACCAGTACCTGCAAATTGTTGTCGCGCCACAACAGCGTCTTCAACTCGTCCCCTGTGAACAGCTCGCGCAGGTCGTGGCGCATGCGGAAAAAGAACATGACGTGCACGGAGCTTTCAAACAAATTGTGGAACATGACGTGCGCGAATTGCCGGCACAGCTCTGTGGCCGTCCCCTCCTGGGAAAAATGATGGCGGGTGTGCTTGTTGGAGAGCTGGAACATATGCACAAACAAATCGCGAAACAACGAGCGCTTGTCTTTGTAGTAGTAATACACCAATCCCCTGGCCACGCCGGCACGCTCCGCCACATCCTTGATATCTGCGGCTGCGTATCCTTTTTCCACGTAAACAGCAAGAGCGCCCTGCATGATCGCTTCTTTGCGCTGGGCGCGAATTTCTTCATTCTGCTCCTTTGAGCGAGGCACGAGCTGCTCCCTCCTTTTTCATTGACTTTCGTGTCAGTCAAAATATAATCCTCCTGCCAGCAAGTGTCAAGAGGCGAATGTCGGGCCTTGGTTTAAAACGAATGCATGTTCTCTCCCGCCTTGAGCCACCTTATGCATAAGGAGGGATTCCGTGATGAGCGAGAAAAGCTTTGAGCAAATTTACGCCGACTACAAAGCGGCAGGCGAGCAGCAAGCGTTGCAGGAAAGCGCAGGAGCGAAAAGAGTCCTATCGCCTGATTCAGACAAAGAGCGGATCGTCGCCGTGCGCAAAAACGATGACGGAGACTTGATCGCATTCAAAACAAGCAACGGACGTGAGCTGGACTACGTCACCGCCTTGCAGGAAGCAAAAGCGGGACAACTTGCGCACGTAGACGTGTTTCACAAATACGGACGGGATATTTTGCGCAGCGAGCCGGACGGCATCAAAGAAAACAATCTGGACCAGTTGCCCATTTTTTGACCACAGGAAAAAAGCGCTCAGGCTGGTGAGCGCCGCTTGGCGTTGCAGGTGCAGGCTGTTGGCTAAGCGGCCTGCTTTTTTTATTGGTGCTTTGGAATCGGCCACGACTAAGTAGCCCGGAAGACGAATACTTATGAGAAAAAAGTATGCATGACATTCTTTTCCAAAGGGAAAACAAGGCTTTCCATCTTGTTTTGGAAAGGTACCCGTAATGAAAAAACCGTTTCGCGAAACGTGGATCGAGGTCAATCTCGATGCCGTCAAAAGAAACATCCGCGCGATTCGCCGCCATATTCCGAAGCTGTACGGCAAGCAGGGGAACGCGGAGATTACGGTCGATGAAGTGGCGGAAATGCTCGGGACGATCAACTATGAAGTCGTCGCTACTTTGAGCAACCGCATTCCATGCCTGTTTTTGGAGAAAGGCGAGGTCGTGGAGGTGAGCCATTTGCTGCCGGAAGGATAACCGCATTAAAATCTCCCCCTCATGCACAGCGTCTGCCGGCTCGCGAGGGGGAGATTTTTTATGCGGCTGTATGTGGAATAATTTAGCGGCGACGGCAAAAAATAAAACCACGATACTCATGGAAAGGAATGGAAGCATGAAGTCGAGATGGACATCCGCCATCCTTTGGTTGCTTGTGCTCAGCTTGCCACTCATTGGCTGCAAGGCTGGCGAAAGATTGCAAATCCAGGAGAAGATCCCCGCTCCGCTGTCTTCCGAACAAGAACAAACGCAAGGGCCAAAACCCGTTGTGCTCATCCTCATTGATTCGTTGATGGACAAGCCGCTGCAGGAGGCGATTCGCCAGGGGCGCGCTCCTGCCTTGGCCTTTTTGCGGGAAAAAGGGCACTACTTCCCCCATGTCGTCAGCTCGTTTCCGACGATGTCCGTGACGATCGACAGCACGTTGCTGACCGGGACCTACGCCGATCAGCATCACGTGCCGGGTCTGTCCTGGTACAACGAACAAGAAAAGCGGATGGTTTACTACGGTTACGGCCCAAAGGAAGCGATGAAG
This sequence comes from Brevibacillus sp. YAE8, assembly GCF_057543335.1. Lineage (NCBI taxonomy): Bacteria > Bacillati > Bacillota > Bacilli > Caryophanales > Paenibacillaceae > Brevibacillus > Brevibacillus sp. YAE8. The sequence continues at coordinate 44,832 of NZ_BAAIYG010000025.1, read as the reverse complement.
ATTGACCAGCCGCAGGTGCTGCTGGACGCGATTTGGCAGTTGAACCAGAGTCAGTTGAATCCGCAGACAAACACGATCCACGATGTGCTGGCCGACCAAGGCAAAGATTCGGCTTCCATCAATGCGATTGTGTGGCGGGGCAAGACCGAACATGCCTTAAAAATCCCGCATCTGATCGAGATTGCCGCGCAACTGCCGGAAGAGCTGAACGTAACCGGGCCGAAGCTGCTGTCTTACGCCGCCTTTGCCCAGCTCGATCCGAACCAGAAGCGCCATACGCGCATCTGGCGCAAATACGGCATGAACGACGAGTTTTCCGCCCAGGAAACTGCTTTTTTGATCGCGCATGACAGGCTGCCGCCGCTCACGATCACGTACTTGCCGGAAAATGACATGGAGGTCCACCGCAAAGGCCCGCTGACGCTGGAAGGGATTGAAAATGCCGACAAGGCGCTGCAAACCGTGCTCGACGCCTTTGGCTCGTGGGACAAGGCCGTCGAGGAGGTGCGCTGGATCGTCATGGGAGACAGTGCCCAAAGCGCGGTGCAGGATGATCGGCAAGCGGCGACGATTGATTTGCGCAGCTTGCTCGCCTCGTACCGGATTTCCTCGATCAGCCGGCCGCCGCAAGCAACCGACCAGATCGTGATCGCCGCCAACGAGCGGATGGCGTACGTCTACGCGCTCGATCCGCAGCTTTCGCTCTCTGCCGTCGCGGCACAGTTGCAGCGCGAACCGCGGATGGACGTGATCGCGCGAAAAGAAGGACAGTCAATCGTCGTCACGGCAGGAGGCAGCAGCAAGCAGATGACGTACAAGCCGGGCGGTCCCGTCAAGGACGAGTACGGGCAGACGTGGACGATCAGCGGAGACACAAGCGTATTGGACATGACCGTGAGCAAAAAGCGGCTCACGTACGGGAAGTATCCCGATGCGTTGGCCCGGCTGCACGGAGCCATGAACTCCCACCCCGGAAGATACGTCATCGCCACCGTGCAGCCCGGCTACGAGCTGATTACGGAAAGCTCCCCGACCCATATCGGCGGCGCTGCCCACGGCTCGCTGCATGCAGCCGACTCGCTCGTCCCGCTGCTCGTCACCGGAACCGATTCGCGTCCGAAATCGTTGCGCATCGTCGACCTCAAGGAATGGCTGCTGCGCCTGGTCAACGAAACCGACTAGGCGGATGCTGCTCTAGCCTTTGTTGATCCGCTGTCTGGCCGATTCGCGTTTGCCTGTGGCGGGAACGAGCTCGCCCACTTCTCCCAGGCCGAAAACAGGCATATTGACATACACACATTCGTAATGGCCCGCTTCTACCAAGTACGTCTCATGGTAAATTCCGACCGAGCCGTCTGCGCCCACTGCCTGATTGAACTTTTTCCACGCCATCAGGTGCAGTGGGGCGTGCCGCGCATATTTTTCCAAATGCTCAAACGAACGCCAATATTGAATCTGGGTGATCGTGCGCAGGCTCATGCTGGAGCGACTGCCCAAAAAGCCAAGCTCGGGATTTTGATACAGCTCCTCCACCATTCCGCCCATCGCCCGCGCAACCGGAAGCCATTTGTGAACCGCCAGCAGTTGGTTGATCCGCATGCCGATGATGAACACTACGTATGACCCTTCCATTTTTGCCGTGTACCGTCCAGGCACAATTTTCGCCATTGCGCTCTCCTACCTTGTCAAAGATTTGAGATGAAGCTCATAGCAAGCCATAAAATCGTCCGACCGGAACAAGTGCGCCGTCAAATACGCCCCGTAAAACATGGAGAACAGCAGCACGACAGCCTCCTCCTCGCTGACATCGTCGGCGAGTTCCCCGTCTTCGCGCGCTTCCCGCACACAGCGCACAAAAATCTGGTGCAAGTCCGCATCGCTGAAGGCCGCCCTGTCGCTGACATCGGGGAACAGCAAGGCCAGCTCCGCCGCTGACAGCGTCGGGACGCACGGATGCATTTTTTGCTCGGCGAGAAAGCTAATCAGGCTGAGCATAATCCCCGGATACTTCTCGCTTTCCTCCGCCACCATGGAAAAGATGTGGCGCACAGCAGCAAAGCCCCGCTTCCCGTTGGCTGACAGCTCGCAGAAGCAGCGCGCCTGCCAGATGCTCATGAAATAGATGAGCATCTCCTCTTTTTGCGGAAAAAACTTGAAAAACGTCACCTTGGATACTTCTGCACGCTCGCAAATATCGTCGACGAGCACGCTGCGAAATGTTCCTTCGTCGATCAGGGCCAGTGCTGCCTCCAGTAAGGCGAGCTTCGTTTTTGCTTTTTTCTTTTCTCGCAGCGAAATCGTTTCCGTCATAGTTCCCTCTCTTTCGTTTTCCAGTTACATCCAAGAAATACAATAGCATTTATATTAACTCGAGTAAAGTTTTTTATTTAAGTAAGTAAATTGCACAACGGCGTTTTCTCCTCTTCCAGTAGCCAATGGCCCCAAAAGCCATACCATAGGTAAAGAGCCCTGCGAAGGAGAGAATCCCGTGAGAATTTGCTTTTCCTGTAATCTCATCGAATTCAAGCCAAAGGGAAACGTCCTGCAATTTTTTATTTTGCTGCGTTCCGTCGACCGTATCGTGACGAAGCTTGGCGCGAGCGAGCGCAAGCGGTACGTGCTCGATTGCGTCTTGCCTTTTCAGTTCCGCAACGGAACGGGCGGCTTTACGTTTGAACACGTCCGGTTTCACAAGTCGGACGATCTCGTGAATGACATCATCGCCCGCGACCAAAAGCACAAATACGACTTTTTGTTTATCCGTGGCCGCAACGAGGCTTTTCACCTGGTGGAAAAAAAGCCTGCGCTCGGCAAAAAGCTGCTCTATTTGGCCGTCCAGTATAATTTGCGGGACCCGTACATCATGGGCAGACTGGATCACATTTTCCAGCATTCCCGCGTCGTCTTTTTCCAGACGGAGCCGAATGCCGACAGATATCGCCGCTACCAGCTCAGCAAAGCGAAATACTCGGCGCAGGAGCTACAGCGCAAAATCCAGGTGCTGCCCCAGTTCGTCGAACCCCACGACGGCGAGCCGCTCACCCGTCTGCCTGGCGAGCCTTTGCATCTGATCTGGGCAGGCGTCATCCGACCGCGCTATGGACTTGCTGTCGCCACCAAAGCGATTCGCCTGATTCGCAAAAGATATCCGAAAGCGAAGCTGCGCGTCCTCTATCCGTCCATCGTCGGCAGCTATCAAAAAAAGGCGCGGATTCTGCTGCGCACGTCTGGCGTCGCCGACCACGGGCAAAAGTCGATGTGGACGACCAAAAAGATGATCGTGCAAAGCGGCATCGGCATTGCGCTGCTCTACGACGATACCCCGGACCAGAACCCGTCTCACTCGTACTTGTCCCGGATCATCGAATGCATGGCGCTCGGCGTCCCTGTCCTGACGACCAAAACGATCGGCAATCTCGCGTTGCTGGGCGAACATTACCCGCTGTTTGTGCAGGATGCCCACGACATCGCCTTCCATTACGAAAAGCTGCGCGATCCCGCCTACTACCAGGACATGAGCCAGTACGTCCGGGCGCGCGGGGAGCGCTTTCTCGCCGACAACGCCGTCCAGCCGTTTTGGCGCGTGCTGCAAAGCGAGTACAGGCAGCGCAAATAGCAAAAAAAAGCCAATACGCCCGCAAGCAAGCGTGTTGGCTTTTTGGTTATTTCATCATTTTTCCCATGCGATAAGCTGCTTCCATGATGTAGGGAGCGTACTCGCTCATTTTTTCCGGGGTGAGCCGGTTGGATGGGCCAGATGCGGCGATTGACGCCACCAGTTGTCCGTTGCGGTTGAAGATCGGCACCGCTACGGCCGCTGTCCCCAGCTCGCGCTCCTCCACGCTGGTTGCAAAGCCAAGTCTTTTGATCTGGTCGAGCTGCTCGACATACGCCTCCCGATTGACGTATTCCGGCCAGTCCGGATCGTTCAGAACTTGTTCCAGCACATGCGGCTCGTCATAGGCGACCAACACCTTGCTGGACGCCCCGACGGCCAGCGGCATGCGCGCCCCGATCGGCGCGACCCTGCGAATCGGCTGCCGACTCTGCACAGCCTGAATGCGTATTCGCTCGTTTCCATCGCGCACGTACAGGCTGATCGTTTCCTCTACCAAATCCCGCAGCCTCTCCATCTCGGGCAAAAGCAGTGTGGCGGGATCGTCGTTATGCGTCAGGTTGGCGGAAAGCTCCCAGATGCGAAAGCCTAACCGATATTTTTCCGTCTGGACATCACGGATGAGAAAGCCCTTGTTTTCCAACGTCGCCAGCAAACGATGCACCGTGCTTTTATGCAAGGAAAGCCGACTCGATATCTCACTTAGCCCAAGGTCTGTGGCGTCCGTAAAACAGAGCAGGATATCCAAAGCACGCTCGACGGAACGAACGTTTGCTTTTTGTTCATCCATTTGTTCTTACACCTGCTTCCTACTTGGTTCCGTTCGTTTCATCTGATGAAACAAATATGCTACTTTTCAGTATACAAAAATTAATAGCATAGTAAAGAGCGAATCTTCCCCCGCCGAGCCAAATCCTACCTATTTTTTTTGCGGCAAGGACATTCCCACAAGCGCTGAAACAAGCCGGACATACATTAGGAAAGAATCATGCGTTTCACATCACGATTGGGGGAATGACCTTTTTGGGCAATAAAAGCGAGTCAAAACTGACCAAGTACTACGTGCTGCGAGCAAGCTCCGCTCTGTCCGGCGCGCTGCCAAAGACGCGCAAGTTTTCCAGGCGCGCTCTGTACAAGTTTCTCGACCGTTACCGCAAAGTGATCGCCAAGCCAGCCTCAGGCAGCGGAGGCGCGGGAGTCATCCTCGTGACCGGGCTCGGCGGCGGCCGCTATCGGGTCCAGCGCGGGGCCAAGCGCAAGACGAAGCACGGCAAAAAAGCGGCGTACAAGCATTTGGCCGCAAAATCAAAACGCGCTATCTCGTGCAGCAGGGCATATCGCTCGCTCGCGTCAACAGCTCGCTGTTTGACGTCAGAGTCATGGTGCGGCGAAAAAGCGGACAGCCTTGGGTAGTGGCGGGCAAAGGCTACATCATCACCAACATAAAGCGCAGCGGCGGCAAAGTGCTCCCGCTCTCCACCGCGATTTGACGCTCGAACATTCGCGGAGCCTCGTCCTCGGCGATCGTCTCCCGTTTGCAGCAGGTCACACTGCTCGCAGCGAAACGGCTGGCCCGCTACTACACCCGCCAGCGCGTCTTCGGCTTCGATATGGGCATCGACGCAAACGGGCGCGTCTGGATCATCGAAGCAAACTTGCGGCCAGACATTTCCTTGTTCCAGAAGCTCGCCGACAAAAGCATGTACCGCACCATCCTGGCCTATCGCCGCCACGGATGAACAAGCGGGTGTCCCCCTGCTGGCAGGCAAGGCTGCCTCGCGGGGATACCCTGCTTTCTTTTTCGGGGCTGGTCCGCCTGCAATGGGAAAGGGGCGCATCCCGTCGTCTGCGTCAGACATGCGGGACAGCCCCCTGTTTATTGGCCTTGTTTATTAAAAATCGAAGTTGTCCGGATCGGGTCCAAAGCGCTTGTTCTCGTTCAGCGCACTGATTTTTTCCACGTCTTCGGCACTCAGCGCGAAGTCAAACACTTGTGCGTTTTGCACGATGCGCTCAGGCGTAATGGATTTCGGAATGGTGACAACCTCGTTTTGCAAATCCCAGCGAATGACGATTTGCGCAGGCGACTTGCCGTATTTTTGTCCCAGTTCCACCAACAGCGGATGATCGAGATTCCCCTGCATCAGCGGGCTCCACGCCTCCAACTGGATGCTGCGCTCTTTGCAATACGCGTGCAGCTCTTTTTGCGTGAGCAGCGGATGGTACTCGACCTGGTTGACGACAGGCGTGATCTCGCTGTGCTTTTTCAGTTCTTCCAGATGGTGAATGTGAAAATTGCTCACGCCGATCGCTCGCACGTATCCATCGCGGTACAGCTTCTCCAGCGCTTTCCACGTCTCCACAAACTTGTCTTTTACCGGCCAGTGGATCAGGTACAGGTCGAGCGTATCCAGCCCCAGCTTTTTCATGCTCGCGTCGAAAGCTTTGAGCGTCGACTCGTAGCCTTGGTCGGCGTTCCACACCTTTGTCGTGATGAACAACTGGTCGCGGTCGATTCCCGCCTGGCGGATTCCTTCGCCCACGCCTTCCTCGTTGCCATAGGCAGCAGCGGTGTCCACACTGCGGTAGCCCGCCTCAATAGCCGAGCGGACTGCCACTGTTTCATTGCCATCTTTTGCTTTCCAGACGCCCAGACCCAGCCAAGGCATTTCCACTCCGTTGTTCAAAACGGAACGATCTGTGATTTGTGTTGCCATCCGATCTCCTCCCGACTCGCGCTGTTTATGTACTTACATTAAGAAAGTATATCACAGGTTGAGCGATCGGAAAACTCGACTGCTATCTTTTGGAAAAAAACAATCCCCCTCAAACATCAGGGAGGCTCGCTTCTCTTGCTCTAGTACAGACGATTGGTGTAGCTGTCTTGCAAGCCCTCTGCCACCTCTTTTGCAGAGATGCCAGGGAGCTTCACGTGGTCTGCCAGCATTTTGGCAATATTAGGCGTCGTGCCAGCCTCCGGCCACTTGTCCGGCTTCCACAGCCCGGAGCGCATAAACGCCTTGGCGCAATGCACGTAGCACTCTTCCACCTGCACGCCGATTCCGAGCGCGGGAACCTTGCCCTTTACAGCCATTTTCTCCAAAATATCCTGGTCCTGGATCACACATGCCCGTCCGTTGATCCGCAATGTTTCTTCCAGCGTCGGAATCAAAAAAATCAGGCCGATGTGCGGATTGACCAGGATGTTGGTGATGGAATCCATCCGCTTGTTCCCCGGCCGCTCCGGGATGACCAGATGGCGGTCGTCGATGATGTGCACGAAGCCCGGCGCATCTCCGCGCGGCGAGGCATCGCAGTTTCCTTTTTCATCTGCGGTAGAAATAATCAGAAAAGGCGATTGAGCGATATAATTCCGGCAATGCTCATCGAGCTGGGAGATCGACTTGTTTTGCACCAGGGGGCTCGGTACTCCGAACGTTTCTCGCAGTTGCTCCTCGGACGTGACTACTTCGCGAAATATTCCGAATCCTGACATGACTGCACCTCTTTTTCCTGTTATGGAAAAGCATTACCTCCATCATACCATAACCAGCGGCTGTTCACGGCACCGATTTGCCTTCCCGCGCTCAGCGCCTGCCTTCGACGCACTGCTGAATGTACTGCACGGACTGGGCGTTCAGATAACGGTCCTCGATCAATAGCGGCAAAAAGCGCGACTGCCGCTTCAAATAGTCGCCGACGATGCTGGTGCACACAATCAGGCTCGGCTTCGCGGACAAAAACTCATCCAAGGACGACGGGTATTCCATCGAGCCGATTTGCAGCTCCAGGTGCGTCATCCCCGCGTTGAGGATGGATTGGCGGAAATTGTAGGCGCCCTCCCATGTCGTGCCGCCGATTCCCACGAGGCTGCCAGGAGGGAGCTGCTGCAACTCCCGGATCGACTGGAGATTCGATTCCAGCAAGCAGCCGATGACCTTCGGAACGTCACTGTCCCCCAAGCTGTCCAGCCATTTTTGCACCTCTTCTATGTGTAAAAACGTCGTGACGACGAGATCGTAGTAGCCGTTGAGAATGCTGCTTGCAAACTGCTCCAGGTCTTTAATCAGGCACGGCTTGACGGTGTAGCCGGTCGCCTTTTCCAGCTCGACCGCGTATTCCTGCACCTGTACGACATTACACTCGGCAAACAGGATGGCTGGCTTCGTCCGGCCCTGTGCCATCTGGAAGGCCGGCTGCTTCGCCTTTTCCAGAACGCGGGACAAGATCGTCTCTTCCCGCTGCTTTGCTGCGATTCCCTGGTCGACCTGGGCGCTCTTTTTCGGGAGCTTGTCCGCGACAAACGCCGCTCCGGCATCGTCCAGCGTCACGTAGCCTTCCGCTTCCAGCGCTGCATACGCGGCTTCGACCGTTTGTTGCTTCAGCCGCAAAAAGCCGGACAGCTCGCGGATCGTCGGCAGTTTGTCCTGCGGCTGATAAATTCGTTGCTCCATCAAGTTTTTCAACTGTTCCTTCAATTGACTAGAGACGGGAATGGAGGATGGACCATTGACAGACTTCTGCATCAAATCACCCCGTGAAAAAGGTATCGCAGTAATATTCTGTCATATTACAATAGGATAATTGGACAAAGCAAGTGCCAGATACGAGAGCCAATTCGCATCCGGCACATTCTTTTCTCAATCTCCACGCGGCGGAAATTCGCCAAGCACGCAAATGATATAGTTTACGCCTAAATAGGGTTGTCTGTTGTTGTGCGGCATCCCTTCTCCTGCGGGCGAAACGGCGAACTGGCTAAGCGTTGTCTGTGCCGACGCATCGGCTGGTCCGTAAGCCAAAAGCCCGCCTCTGCCCTCCGTGTTCGACCAGATCATCCCGTCCGGGTTGTTTGTCGTCGGCCTCTCCGCAGCGTTTGGAACGTGCGTATGCCCAGGCATCTGTGAGGTATTTAGCGTCACCGTGCTGCTGCCTCCCTGATCTCCGAACGCTTTCGGCGTCAAGCCATTGCCTGTTCCGTGGTGCATCGGCGCCGTCCCTTGCAAATTGGGCAAAGCAAACGTCATTTTGCCATCCCCGCCAAATCTCGTCCCCAAAATGGCAAACAGCGGCGTAAACTGCCCGATCGAAAGCAAACTTCCGTCGCAAAAAGCCCAGTTTTTCGGTGCGAACTGGCCTGTAAAAATCCGAATCTCCCCGACAAAGCCGTCCATTTTTCATTCCTCCTCGATCAGTTAGTTACGGGAAGGGTATATCCCTTGTATAGCAATGCAGTAATTGAGCACCTGGTAAGGCTGCATGTTGTTGTGCGGCTGGCTCCCTCCGGCTGCGCCCAGGGCATCGCCGCGCATCGTCGCATTCGGGGCGGCCGCAAACGCTTGTACATTCGTCATGGCCCATACGTTTGCTTCGGCCTTTCCGATTGATCCCGAGGTCGACAGCGGCTTGGCGACGTGCGTGTGCGGCGGCATTTCCCCAATGCTCAGCACATGCGCTTCCTCGCCGCCAGCCTGTCCGAGCGTGATTCCGTTTCCGGTGTGGACAGGCACTCGCCCCCGCAGGTCAGGCAAGGCAAAGGTCGTGACGCCGTTCCCCCCATAAGTCGCTCCGAGGATCGAATACAGCGCCTGGTGCTGGGCAATTTGCAAAATGGATCCATCACACAGCGCCCAGCCCCTCATCGGGAACGGAAAAGCAAAGGCGCGAATTTCTCCGAGAAATGGTTCTGACATCGCAATCTACCTCCCCTGGATAAATGTGTTGCCTACGATTGGACTGGATAATAGCCTATTGTCTCAATGATGAAACTGATAACGGTATAGGGCATCATGTTATTGTGCGGCTGGTTGCCGCCGATGCTTTCCACGGCGAGAGGGCTCATCTGGATCGCCGCCTGATTTTGCGAAAATTGCGAAATCCGCTTCGCCCAAACATGCCCGCCTGGTTCCACATCAGTCCCGTCCGTTGACGATACGTTGACCGTATGGGTGTGCGTCGGCAATTGGCCAGACTGAAGGACGACCGTCTCGGTTCCGCCCATCGCTCCCAGCGGGTAAGCAGTTTGCGTGGACGGGTTGGTGCCCATGTGTACAGGCACTCGGCCGCGCAGATCGGGCAAGCCAAACGTGGTCATCCCGTCACCGCCATAGGTCGTTCCAATCACACTGAACAGCAGTTCATTTTCCGCTATCGAAAGCAATTGCCCCTCGCAAAACGCCCAGCCCCGCGGCGCATAAGTTCCCGCAAACATCCTGATTTCTCCCACATATGGTTCCATCGTTGTTGCTCCCTCCTTGTTTGCTTCTGCGTATTTGCCCGAAAAGCAGTCTCCGGTCTCTGCTTGCCGGTCTTGTCCTTCGCAAGTCAGAAAGTGCCAGCCGTATAGCTGGCACCTTCTTCTCTCAAAAAACACGGCGCTACTTTCTGACCTCCACCCGCACGCTGGCGGTCTTGCCTTTGTAGTTGATGGTGACGATCGTTTTACCCGCCTTGCGGGCAACGATGTTCCCGTCGATCACCTCGGCAATCTCCGGATCCTCTACCGTCCACTCGGCGTCCTCTGCAATCAGGTCCTGGTACCCTTTTTCATACGTGCCCGTCAGGACGAGCGCTTTTTCCTGCCCTTCCTTCAAGCGGACGTAGGCAGGTGCGACCTCGATGCGTCTCGGATGTTTTTCCTCGACAACCAGCAGGCGGACCCTGAATTTCCGTTTGTCTATGCTCCCGGAAATGACGGCTGTACCTGTCGCCTTGGCAACCATCCTGCCATCCTCGTCAACCTCCACGACATCCGGATTGGAGGAAGTCCATTCTACTTGATCCGTCACATCTTCTGTCGTGTCGTCGCCGTACAGCGCCACCAGCTCCAACTGCCTTTCCTCGTCTACCGCAAGCACGCCCTCGGTCCGGGAAAGCAGGCTGACTTTATCGCTTGTGCGGGTTGTGATCGTAACCGGGATTTGCAGCTCTTGCCCTTCGTACGTTACCGTGATGACGTCCTCGCCTTCGTCGCTGCCAGCCGTAATCTGGCCCGCTGCTACCGTGACGAGGCCGCGCTTCGTGCGGTACTCTACCTTTTTGTCTGTGGTGATCTCTGTCTTCTCGTCCCCTTCGACCTTGAAAATCTGGACGTGCGCCCGCTCTTTTGGCTTCAGGCGGAACGCTTTTTTCGAGGCTTGCAGGGAGGAAGAATCGGCCTCTTCCTTGACCGTTACTTCTACCGTATCCGTGTAGCCGCCATCGACAGTGGTGACGGTAATGCGCGCAGTCCCTGCTGTCCGTGCCACGATGTTCCCCTGACTGTCTACCTCCGCCACAGCGGAATGGCTGCTCGCCCATCTGACCCGTTTGTCGCTCGCATTTTCCGGCTGAATCACAGCGGTCACTGTGCGCGTATCGCCTGCTTGCAACTGCAGGCTGCTCGCATCGAGCTGTACGCCTGTCACCTTGACCGTTGTTGGCGGAGTCGGAACGTAAACGGACAGCCTGATTTGCGCCTCCAGTTCAATCGTGTTGTGCGCCTCGTCGCGCAGTTGCAGCAGCACTTTTTTCATCCCGTTGCCGGAAGGAAGCCGCCACGGAACCGTTGGAGCCGCCTGTTCCCAGTCGCTCCAGCCCTCGTTTTCATTGGCGAAGCGCATTTCTACCTCTCCCAGCGAGTCGGTGGCGGTAACGTTCAGCGTCACATTGACCGAGCTTGCCGTCGCAGCGCCGTTGTTAATGGCAAACGTGCCCTGCGGAGGCGTTTTGTCGATGGTAAAGGCAATCTGCGTGAAGTTGCTTGCGGCGTCGGTGACGACCAGCTCATGCTCGCCCTCATCGCTTACCGTCGTGCCGCTTGTAAATGACTGACCGTCGAGTGTAGCCGTGCCCTCGTTGAACGTGATCTGCACGTCTTCCCGGTAGCTTTTGCCATTCTCGACACCATGCACGACCGGCGCGTTCATATCAAGCTCGATGCTGCTTGTAAAGGACGAGACATTTCCGGCCTGATCGCGCAGTTGCATGCGAACGATTTTGATCCCATCGTTTGCCGACAGCTCCCACGGCAGCGCCGAAACGACGTCGCTCCAGGCGTTCCACTCTTCATCCTCGTTGGCGAAGCGAGCCTGCACAGGGCCATTGGCATCTGCTGCCGTAACCGTCAAGTTGACCGTCCGCTTCTCTGTCACGAGGTTGCCCCCGTTAATGAGCAAGCTTCCCGCCGGCATGGTCGTATCCAGAACAATCGTATCGCTTACGTCCGTCGTGTACCCCGCTTTGTCCTCCAGGCGCACGTAGACGGTTTTGACGCCATCTGCTTCGGACAGCGTCCACTCTTTTGTCAGGGCAAACGGCTCGGCTGGGCTCCATGTGCTTCCATCGTTGGAAAAGGACATGCGCGTGTCCGGTGCGCCTTTGTTTGCGTAAAGATCCAGCGTCACATTGCGCGAGGTTGTGAACGCCGCGCCCTGATTAATCGCGAGCGTCCCCGTCAAAGGCGTCTTGTCGATCGTAAAAAAGATGGTTGTTTTGTTTCCGGCCGCATCCGTTACGACGAGCGTGTACTGCCCGTGCTCAGTAACGGTTGTTCCGCTAAGGAAAGGAGCGTCGTTCAACGTAGCCGTCCCGTCCGAAAAGGAAATCTGCTGGTCGGAGTTGTACACGCCCTCATGGGTCACCCCGCTGACTACAGGCGGTGTCGTATCGAGCATGATAGACTTTTGCAAGTCGCGCACGTTGCCCGCGCGATCGCGCAGTTGCAAAAAGACTGTTTTCGTACCGTCTCCGGTGGATAGCTCCCACGCTTTCGTCTGCTGCGCCGGCTCCCAGTCCGACCAGTCATTCGTCCCTGTTGGGGAGAAACGCATTTGCAGTTGATCGTCCGCATCCGCGTATTGCAGCTTCAGTTCAACCTGCCGCTCGTTCGTCACGCTCTGGTCGTCATTGATCGTAAAGCTTCCGGTCGGGGCGGTTTGATCCAGCGTAATGTGCGCCTCCCATGTCGCCTCGTTCCCGGCCGCATCTCTCAGCTTGACCGCCACGCGCTTTTGCCCATCGCCGGAACTGAGTGTCCACGACTTCGTAGCCGCAAACGGTTCGGATGGCTGCCACCCTTCCGCGTCATTGGCGAAGGCGGCCGTCATCGGGGACATATCCGTCACATTCAACTGCAGCACGACCTGCGGGGTGTTCGTCCAGTCCTCGCCATTGTTGATCGTGAAGGTTCCCGCAGGCTTTGTCCGGTCAACCTTGAAGGAAACGGTCGTGGTATTGCCTGCCACGTCCGTGACAACCAGCGTGTACGTGCCGTCCTCGCTGATCTGCTCGCCATCCGCAAACGGCTCGCCGTTCAGTACAGCCGTCCCTTCTGAAAAATGAACGGTGACCTCCTGGTTGTAATAGTTGCCAGCCGCAACGCCTGTCACTTCCGGCGGAACCGTATCCAGCAAAATGCTGGCAGAGCGCGTGACTTCATGCCCCGCCGCGTCGCGGAATTTGGCGTAGACCGTTTTGTTTCCGTCGCCGCTGCTCAATTTCCACTGCAGCTCAGGCTGGACAGGCTGCCATCCGCCTGCAAACACGCCGTCCGTATTGGAGAGCGTCATCTCTACAGGGCCTTGCGCATCTGTCGCTTCGATCAGCAGCTTGACAGTCGCAGACGAAGTCGCCGTATTCGCAGCGTTCGTTCCTTTGATCGACAGGGCGGCTTCTGGCGGAGTCGTATCCAGCGTAATGCTGTCCTCGTATTCCCGCTCATGCCCCAGCCCGTCTTTCAGCTTCATTTTCACGGTTTTGCTTCCGTCTCCGGGGCTCAGTTCCCATGCTTTCGTGGCGGCAAGCCACTCCCATCCGGACCAGGTGGCCCCATCGTTGGAGAAGTTCATCTGAAGCTGGCCGATGCCTTCCCCGTCCGTCCCCGTGATCGTCAACACAACATTTCGCTTTGTCGTAAACGATTGGCCGCTTTCGATCTGCAGGGATCCCGTCGGAGCGGTTGTATCGAGAAAAAACGAAAGCGTCGTCGTGTTTCCAGCCATATCTGTCACTCTCAGCGTATAGTTGCCATCCGCCGTCACCTTGTAGCCGCTGACAATCGCGGCCCCGTTCAGAACCGCTGTCCCTTCGTTAAAGGTGATCGTCACAGGCTCCTTGTAATCGCCTCTGTCGACCACTCCCGTCACGAGTGGCGGGGTCGTGTCCAGCGTGATTGTGGCGCTGGCGGAAATCTGATGGCCGGCTTCATCCCGCGCCTGCATGTAGACCGTCTTTACTCCGTCTCCCGCCGCTAACGTCCAGGGATAGGAAGACGACGGGCTGTAAGCTTTCCAATCATCCGTCCATTGATCGGCGGCATTCGAGAACCGCACCTGTAACGGCTTGCCGAGATCAGGATCGGTGACTGTCGTTTTCAGACTGACCTGATTGAAGCTGGTGTAGAACATGCCCTCGTTAATCGTCAGCTCGGCAAAAGTCGGCGGCTCCTGCACATCCTCGACCCGGATCGTAAATGCTTTGGTGAGCGTGTTTCCGGCGGAGTCGCTCACCTTGACGTCGATGGAATAGCTGCTTTTCGTCTCATAGTCAAACGATGCCGTGGTGAACAGCTCGTTGCCGACAAGCTTGAAGGCGCCTTGCTCGTTGCCTGTCAACTCAAACGTCAATTTGCCCTGATCTTCGCTGTCCGGGTCTGTCGCGTTGAACGTGCCGACCGGCGTGTCCGCCGGAAGATTTTCCGGGACGCTGTCGTTGCTCAGTGAAATAGCGGTCGGCGGGGAGTTCGGAGCATAGGTGATCTCCAGGTACGGAATCTTTTCCGTTTGACCGGATGACTTGTCGAGAAAAGCGACCTGTATCCGTGGTGCGCCACCCGCTGGCGGCAACTGATGCCCTTTTAGCACAAAGCTCGCTACTTTATCCGCCGACTGCTCCCGCAGAAAATCGGTCACGTCAAACGATACCCAGTCATTCTGCCTCAGACCGGATTCCGTAATCCGCTCGATCAGCTCTGCGGTTTGCGGAAGAACAGCATCCCGCTCTGTCCAGGAATCATTCTGGGCGGCGTAAAGATCGAGAAACGGTTTTCCTTGGAAGGCATCCACCTGAGTCAGAAAAAGACGCAAATAGGCCGACTGGATTTTCCGGTTGAAATCAACCTGACCGCTCCCCAACTGAAACTTGAGAGCTGCATTGGCAGCCCCAAAAGAGTCGGCATATCCGACAAATATCGCATTCAAGTTTCCTACGCCGTCGGGTGTTCCGTGCTCATAGGCATCTGTATCCACAAAAAAATCTTCGCCCACCGGGACCTTGGCCGAAGTCTGATTCGCTCCGGCAGGCGGCACCATTGGCTGCGCCAGCGAAAAAATCAGCAGCAACGACAACAGCCGTGCAAGCAATCGTTTCATATCGTCCTCTTCATTCCTCCCTTCGCCGTTGATGCGCTTTTACTCGTTTCTTTTCAGCCTGTTCGCCTGGCATACTTTGGGACAGGCATCTAGGAAATGGCAAACCAATTTTAGCAAAAGATGCTCCAGCGTGAACCTTACTAAAGTTAGTTCTTTTGTTGCTATTTTGGCGAAGCACTCGCCGTACGGCACGAGTGTCGAGCGCCACGAAAAAACCGCTGTTTCGCCCGGCATGCATGAGCCTGAGCACCAGCGGTTTGGCTTTGCTTTTTTATTGTTCGCGCTGGCGAAACCCGGTCAAAAACGACAGCAGCACGTGCACAGCCGTCTTGACCGTCGCTTCTGCGCGGTCCTTGTACGGGTCGAGACAGACGAGGTCCATCGTCTTGACCTTCGGATGCAGCCCTGCCGCGTAGACAGCCTCGAACAGCTCATCGCTGTGCATGCCGCCGGGTGTGGAAGCAGGAACCCCGGGGCCGTAGCTGCAATCGAGCACGTCCATGTCCACGGTCAAATAGATCGTGTCCACCTGGCCCGCGAGCTGCTCCAGCGCTTCCTGCACGGTGCGGGCCACCCCTTTTTGCCGCGCCTGGCGAAGCGTCGTATAGCGCACGCCTGTTTCGTCGGCGTATGCTTTGAGCGAGCGGGCGTTGAAAAAGCCGTGCAGCCCGATGTTGTGCACATCCCGCGCGCAAATCGTGCCGCTCTCGATCAGATTGCGGATCGGCGTGCCGTTCGAGGGGCCGTTGTCCGCCAAATCGCGCAGGTCAAAATGCGTGTCCAGTTGCAGGATGCCTACCCGCTCGTCGGGATGGATGTCCTTGTAGCCTTTGATGAGCATCGCCGTGATCGAATGATCGCCGCCCAGCATCACAGGCAAAAGCTGCGGATGGTGCATGCGCATTTGCGCCATCGCTTCCCGGATGTTGCGGTGGCACTGGGCGATGTCTGTCACATGCTGCCTGACGTCGCCGAGGTCGACGACGCGCAGCGGCTGCAAGTCCACGTCGTGATCGAGATTGTAGGTCGTAAAATACTTCCACGCCCGCCGCATCGCGTCCGGGTTCTCGCTCGCTGCCGAAGCCGAGATGGACGAGCGCGACAGCGGCACCCCAAGCAGCGCCACGTCGTAGTCGCTCCAGTTGGTGCTGCCCGCCGTCGCCGGATCGAGAGTCACGATCCACTCGCTTACTTTTGGCTCGGCAGGCGCTGCGCTTCTGTCCCAGGAAAAGCTGGGCGGCTTCAGGAGCGGATACGGGTACCCTGCTGTCATACGAGTCTCCCTCCCGCGACGACGACCGTGCCTTTTTTGATGACCGTGTCTACGTGGTTGACGCCGTAACGATATTGCAAAGTCATGAAGTCTGGCACGTCAAAAATGGCGATGTCCGCTTTTTTCCCGACCTCGATGCTGCCGACCTCGTGCGCGCAGCGGATGGCGTGTGCGGCGTTGATCGTCGCGGCCGTCAACACTTCTGCCGGAGTCATCCCCATTTTCAGGCAGCCGAGATTCATCATCAGCGGCAGCGAGACAGTCGGCGAGGAGCCAGGGTTGCAGTCGGTCGAGATCGCGACTGCCACACCGCGGTCAATCATTTTGCGCCCGTTCGCAGATTCGGCCATCAGAAACAAGGCCGTGCCTGGCAACAGCACCGCGATCACGCCTGCCTCTGCCATCAGCTCGATCCCGCGATCGGAGGCGCGCAGCAAATGATCGGCAGAGACGGCGCCGAGCGAAGCCGCCAGCTCCGCGCCTTCGTACGGCTCGATTTCATCCGCGTGGATTTTCGGCAGCAGGCCGTGGCGCATCCCGGCTTCGAGAATGCGCCGCGACTGCTCGGGGGTAAAGACGCCGCGCTCGCAAAACACGTCGTTGAAAACGGCCAACTTGCGCCGTGCGACCTCGGGAATCATTTGCTCGATGACCAAATCGACAAACGCATCCGGCGTTTCCTTGTACGCGCGCGGAACCGCATGTGCGCCCATGAACGTGCTGACGAGATCGACCGGATGCTCTTCATGCAGCTTTTTCGCTACTTCAAGCTGCTTGAGTTCGTCCTCCAGGGTGAGGCCGTAGCCGCTCTTGGCCTCGACGGTCGTCACCCCGTGCAGCAAAAACTGGTCGAGCCGCCGCTTGCTCTCGGCATACAGCTCTTCGTGTGTCGCCTGTCTCGTCGCCGCAGTCGTCGCGTGGATGCCGCCGCCGTTGTTCATGATTTCCATGTACGTCGCGCCGTTCAAGCGCATGTTGAACTCGTTTTGCCGGGTGCCCGCATGCACGAGGTGCGTATGCGGGTCGATCAAGCCTGGCGTGACCAGCTTGCCCGTGGCGTCGATGACGAACGCTTCGTGCGCCCGCTCGCGGTAGACACTCGCCAACTCGTCGTCGGTGCCGACCCGCTCGATCACGCCGTTTTCCAGCCATACGCTGCCGTCCTCAATAATCGCCAGCTCGTTCATTCTGGCCCCTGTCACCGGAGCAGAAGACCCGCCAGCCAACGTGGCGAGCTGGCTGGCATGGCGAATCCATACTGGTTTTTTCATCGCTTTTTACTCCTCCAACATCGGGATCTTGACGCCTTTTTCCTTCGCGGTGCGAATCGCCAGCTCGTAGCCGGCATCCGCATGACGCACGATGCCCATCCCCGGATCGGTGGTCAGGACGCGCTCCAGTCGGCGGGCGGCTTCCGGCGTGCCGTCTGCCACGATGACCATTCCCGCATGCAAGGAGTAACCCATGCCGACACCGCCGCCGTGATGGACAGATACCCAGCTCGCTCCGCCTACCGCATTAATCATCGCATTCAGGATCGGCCAGTCGGACACCGCGTCGCTGCCGTCCTTCATCGCTTCCGTCTCGCGGTTGGGCGAGGCGACGGAGCCGGAGTCGAGGTGGTCGCGGCCGATGACGATCGGCGCTTTCAGCTCGCCGCGCGCTACCATGTCGTTGATGATCTGGCCAAACCGCGCGCGCTCGCCGTAGCCCAGCCAGCAAATGCGGGACGGCAGCCCCTGGAACTGAATGCGTTCCTGCGCCATGCGAATCCAGTTGCACAGATGCGTATTGTAGGAAAACTCGCGGAGAATCACTTCGTCGGTCTTGTAAATGTCCTCGGGATCGCCGGACAGCGCGACCCAGCGGAACGGCCCTTTGCCCTCGCAAAATTGCGGACGGATATAGGCGGGCACGAAGCCAGGGAAGCGGAACGCCTCCTCGACGCCTTCGTTTTTCGCCACCTGTCTGATGTTGTTGCCGTAGTCAAAAGTGACGGCTCCTTTTTCCTGCATAGCCAGCATGGCGCGAACGTGATTGGCGATGCTCGCCTTGGAGCGTCTCTCATACTCCTTCGGATCGCGCGTGCGCAGCTCTGCCGCCGCTTCGAGACTCATGCCTTCCGGGATGTAGCCGTTGAGCGGATCGTGCGCAGAAGTCTGGTCGGTCAACACGCCCGGGATGAAGCCCTTGGCAAGCATCGCGTTCAGCACTTCCGGGGCATTGCCGAGCAGCCCGATCGAAATGCCTTTTTTCTCCCGCTTGGCCGTCTCCGCCATCTGGATCGCTTCGTCGAGGCTCTCTGTCATCACATCGAGATAGCGCGTATCCAGTCTGCGCTGGATGCGGGTGCGGTCTACCTCGATGTTGATGCTCACGCCGCCGTTGAGCGATACAGCCAAAGGCTGCGCGCCGCCCATGCCGCCGAGCCCGGCCGTGACGGTGATCGTCCCTGCGAGCGTGCCTGCAAAATGTTGGCGGGCAAGCTCCGCAAACGTCTCATACGTGCCTTGCACAATCCCCTGGCTGCCGATGTAAATCCAGCTTCCGGCTGTCATTTGCCCGTACATCATCAAGCCTTTTTTGTCCAGCTCGTGGAAGTGCTCCCAGTTGGCCCAGGCTGGCACCAGGTTGGAGTTCGCGAGCAGCACGCGCGGCGCATCGGTGTGCGACTTGAACACCGCCACCGGTTTGCCCGACTGGATCAGCAGCGTCTCGTCGCTCTCCAATGTTTGCAATGTTTTGACAATCGCATCGAAACATTCCCAGTTGCGCGCCGCTTTCCCGATTCCGCCGTACACGACCAAATCTTCTGTGCGCTCGGCCACGTCAGGGTTCAGGTTGTTCAACAGCATGCGCAGCGCCGCTTCCTGCACCCACCCTTTTGTATGCAGCTCGGTCCCCGAGTATGCCTTTATCATCTGTTCAATGGATTGTGTCGTTGTCATCGAAAATCCACCTGCTTTCCGTAGAATGTGTATCTCTTGGCTTTATTGTAAAAGCGCCGGGAAACGCAAAAAAGGCACCATGCTTTCGATTTGGTGCCTCTTCTTTCGATTGCTTCAGGCAAAACAGATGGAATTTTCGAAAAATCTCTCTTTTCTTTCGATTTCTATCTTTTCTTTTGATTTCGTAACAAACGTGGGGTTGTACCCGTCTTTTCCTTAAAAATTTTACTAAAGTAATTGGCGTTGACGAACCCGCTGCGCTCCGCCACCTCCTGCACGGACAGAGCCGTTTCCAGCAGCAGCCGCTGCGCTTCCTTCACGCGCATCGCCGTCAAAACTTGCCGGAAGGAGCTGCCCTGCTTTTGCGCAAACAGCGTGCTGAAGTAAGCCGGACTGCGGTCGACGTGCCGGGCGACATCCTCCAGCCGCAGAGCCGGGTCGGTATAGCGCCCTTCCATGTAGCGCATAGCCTGCTCGATCACGTCTGCCCTGCCCTCGTCGCTGCGGTCGTTTGCGGTATCGAGCAGTTGGTTGATAAACAAAAGCAGCTCGGTTACGATGCGATACAAAATCGGCGCGTACAAAATCGTCTCGAATACGCGGTGGTACCCCTCTTCCAGAAAGGCGCTGTCCAGCCCGTGCGACTTCATGTAGCGCCTCACCTGGGCCAAAATGCTCGTCAACCGAATGCGCAACAGTCCCGGCTCGGGATACGGCTCGTCCTTGTAAAAAAAATGCGCGTACAGCCACTGCTTGAGCTGCTCGCGATTGCCGCTGTGCAGCATGTCGATCCACGCCCGCTGCTCGGCTGGCGTCAGGAACGGATCAAGCATCGTCCAGTTGACCTTTCCGTCGACCATGCTCACCTGCCGATAGCCTTTGAAAAAGCGCAGTTGCAACGCCTGGCTCGCCTGCTCGTATTTTTGCTGCAAGCTCTGTCCGGCGTCTTCCGCCTTGTAAATGACGAGAAACAGCGGGGCGTCGCTCGTCGCCTCCCAGTCCATCAGCAACCGCTTGCCAAACTGGTGCCACTGCGGCCAGGCAAGCGCCGTCTCCGCGGGAAAGACGGCGACAATCGCGTCACCTGTCGGCAGCAGCACTGGCTCGTCGCGAAACGGATAGTCCGCGAAAAAACGCAACAGCTCCGGGTGTCTTTTCGCGTCTTCCAACTGCGCGAGCATGACCGTATGTCCGCCGAGCGGCGACTGCCCCGGCAAAAACAAGTCGCGGTACGAAATCTCCCCGCGCCGTCCCTGGATGCTCCCGGCCCCCTGGTCGATGCGCGCGTCCCCTGCCCGCTCCTGACAAGAGCGCGTCAGCACGCGGCGGATGTACTCCGGGGTTTGCGGCTTCAGCCACAGGTCGCGCGCAGACAGCTCGATGCCTTGCATCGCCCGCTCGAACGTCGCTTCCGAGGTGGTGACGAGCACCGTCGGCCGATACTGGGCAACCAGCAGCTTCAGGCGCTCCCAGTGCGCCTTGTCGATCATGTCCAGCTCGATGTAGACGACCTCGGGAGTATGCGATTCCATCGCCTGAAACAGCTCTGCCGTCGTCCCTGCGCTGTGCACCTTGTCGTACGGGATGGCGCAGCTTGAGACGAGCCAACTGAGCCCTGCCCGCTCTGTCGGGTCCCTGTCCGCAATCAGCAAACTGGGCATTTGCAGCACTCCTTTCCCCGCTTTGTCCAAAAAATGCGACAGCTCTTTTGGCAAACAAAGGTTGCCCTCTCGCGGACAACCTTTGCTCCTTGCTCTATTCTTGTGTCTTAAACGGGTTTTCGATCATCGTGCCCATGATGTGGTCGAGCGGAATAAAGCCGATGTCCCGGGAATCCGTGCTGTGGTTGCGGTTGTCTCCCATGACGAAAATGTGGTCTGCGGGCACCTTCCATTTGCCGTCAGCCACGTACTGCATCGTCTCCTTGATATACGGCTCCTCGAGCGCTTCGCCGTTGCGGTACACCTGGTTGTTTTTGAACTCCAGCACGTCGCCCGGTCTGCCGATGACGCGTTTGACGTACATCGAATGGTCTTCTGCCGTGCCCGTCAACAGCGCCACCAACGGATGGCTGAGGACATCGTCCAAAAAGGACCGCTCGCGCTCCACGCGGCTGTCGATGACCACGATTTCGCCGTAGTCCGGCAAGTACGAAAACGTATGCGGCAGCTTGGACACGTATATGCGCTGCTGATCCTGCAAGGTCGGGTCCATGGAATGACCGTCAACCTTGTAAGGCTGGAACACGAAGATTCCAAGGACCAGGGCGAAAACGACTGCAAAAGCAATCGAACGAATCCATCCCATGATCTCTTTCATTGTGCAATGCCACTCCTCTCTTGCTTCTTCGTTCCCCCTGCTCTCTACCCACCATCATACCATAAAATGCGGCCAATCCAAAAAGCCGGTCCCCTCCTGGGCCGGCTGTGCCGCAAAACGAGACGACAGCAAGAGCGCCGGGCGAATCAGGACAGCCCGTACTCCCGCACTTTTCGAAACAGCGTAGCCCGACTGATGCCAAGCAGCGCCGCCGCCTCCTCTTTGCGGCCGTTTCGCTGCCGCACCTCCTGCATCGCTCGGGCGATCGCGGAGCGCTCCAGCTCTTTGAGCGTGACGATTTGCTTTTGCCCGGCCCCACCACCGTTTTCCGTCCACGCCTTCTCAGTGGCCGCAGCCGCCTGCAACTGCATCATCTGAGCGGGCAAGCTTCCGACCTGCACCCAGGCCGTCGCCTCCATATTGACGGCGTACTCGATCACGTTGGCCAATTCGCGGACATTGCCCGGCCAGTCGTGGCAAAAGAGCAAAGACTGTGTGTCCTGGGAAAAACCGCAGATCGCTTTGCCCAGCTTTTTCGCGTACGTCGCCAAAAAGTCGTTTGCCAACGGCAAAATATCCTCCCGGCGCTCGCGCAAGGAGGGCAAGCGGATCGGGATGACGTGCAGACGGTAGTACAAATCGAGGCGAAACAGCCCGGCCGCGACCCGCTCCTGCAAATCGAGATGGGTCGCCGCGATAATTCGCGCTTCGACCGGAACCGTTTTGCCGCTGCTCCCGAGCCGCTGCAGCTCTTTTTCCTGCAGCACCCGCAACAGCTTGCCCTGCAAATGCAAAGGCAAGTCCCCGATCTCGTCCAAAAACAGCGTTCCTTTGCCTGCCGCTTCGAACACGCCGGGCTTACCGCCTTTTCGCGCTCCGGTAAACGTCCCGTCCTCGTAGCCGAACAGCTCGCTCTCCATCAAATGCTCCGGGATGGCAGCGCAGTTGACGGACAAAAGCGGGGGGTGACGGCGCGGGCTGGCCAGGTGAATCGCTCGCGCAAACATCTCTTTGCCCGTGCCGCTCTCGCCTTGCAGCAAAACCGTCGAATCGCTCGCCGCCACTGTTCGCGCGATCGTTTTCGCCTGGACAATCGCCGGGCTGCCGCCGGAAATCGCCGCAAACGCATCGCCCGTTTCAGCAGCCGTCACCCGTCTCACCATCTCGACGACCTCCTGCACATCGTCCAGCGTGACGACCCATTCCTTGATCGTGTCGTCCAGTTGGATCGGGCGAATGGCGAACAAAAACGACTTGAGTACGCCGCCCACCGCCAGGAAGACCGCTTACGAATCATTCATGGAAGCTCTGTCGCACTTGTCTTGACAATTCGTCCTATAAAAAAACGCCGTCTCGTTCACTTTCTCCCAACAAGAACCGTAAACTCGACAGAAATCTCTCCGCCCTCCAGCTCATGCGCCTTTGCCAGTTGCTCTGGCTCGGCCCCCCACGTCAGCGGCGTCATCTGGATCAGCGCCGCCAGGCTCGGCTGATCCAGCCGAAACGAATACGCCACCCGCTCGCAGTCGATCAGCGAAAAGCTGGCGGCGAAGCGCTGGATCGTCGCTGCATTGGAATACGTCCGGTTGCCCGGCTGCACATAAAGACACTCGCGCAGCTCCCGCAAATATCGCTCGCCCGGCACGACCTTGATGACGAGCCCGTCTTTTTTCAGCATTCGCGCAAACTCCCGCGTATTGGACGGCGACAGCACGTTGAGGATGGCCGCAAAGCGATTGTCGGCAAACGGAGCATTGGCCAGATCGCCGACGCACCAGATCAGCTCGGGGTGCGCCTTGGCCGCGAGGGCGATTCCCGCTTTGGACAGATCGACACCCGCGCCGACGAACGCGACTGGCTGCCGCGCTTTCACCTCTTCGCGAATGCGAGCCAGATGCGAGCCTTCGCCGCACCCGGCATCCAGCACGGACAACGGCTCGCCGCTCGTCGCTGCGTACTCGGCGAGCTTTTCACTGACGGCGGCGTGCAGCGGTGAAAAAAAGCCTTTCTCGGAAATGGTTCTTCTCGACAAAAACATTTCTTGCTCGTACTTCGATCGGTAGCCCGCATTCGCCAGGTGCACATAGCCGTGTCTCGACACGTCGAAGCAATGGCGATTGGCGCATGCAAGGCTGGCTGTATTAGCTGTATGGATGAGCGTCAGCGCCCCGTGGCAAACCGGGCATCTAAGCATCCCGCTATGCCGGGCCAGCAGTTCGGCCTGCCGCTCTTTTCTGGTTGGAAGCATAAAAAAAAAGCACCCCATTCATTCGTAATCGGTGAATGAAAAAAGGCACAGTCAAATAAACCCCGGCTCTCCTTTGGAAAAAACGAGCGGGATCAGGCTAGACTGTACCTTTTCTTACCGATAACGCATGAATTGGGGGCTCATACTCATAGTGGACGACACTCCTGTCAAAATCTTCACGGGGGCATGTCACCCCCGTATCTTTCATTATACAACAGATCGCCCAAGGCCGGCGCGCTTTTTTACATCCCCTCCCCCGTCAGCCGACTGCTGTGGACGAGCATGACCTGATCGTATTTCAGCATGATCGTCCCTGCTTCGTAGTCGCCGATGTTCGGCTTGCTCGCCTCTTTTCGCAAATTGCGGAACAGGGCGGCGACGGCGTTAACGCCGCTTTCATGCGCATGGGGATAGCCGCCGCCAAAGCGCGGATTGATCTCGGAGATCGCGTACTGGTCCCCGAGCAAAAAGCAGTCGATGTCGAACGGCCCGCGAAGCGGCAAGACGGAGACGAGCGACGTCACCAACGACGTCAGCCGCTCGTCCCGGATCGCCAGCGAGCGGTCTGTCTCGCCTGCCCGCATGCGCATTTTTTTGCGCGTAAACAGCGTCGTCAGCTCGCCCGTGACGAGATCGGCGTAGCCGTCCACGCCGTATTCCTCCGCCTGCAAAAACGGCTGGACAATCAGCTCATCCTTCTTATGGGCGAACGCGGCAAGCTCCGCCTCTTTTTCCATACGGACAAGGCCGAGGCTGGCGCTGCCCTTGCGCGGCTTCGCCAATAACGGATAGGTCAGTTCTCCGCAGGCAAGCGCTGCTCGCGCCTCTTCCAGCGTATAAGTAGGCACGCATGGAAGCCCGTGGGCGCGCAAAAAATCGCAGGTCCCCTTTTTGTCGAGACACAGGTTCACCGCATCCAGCCCGGAGACGACGGCCTGCACGCCCAGCCGCGAAAACCGCTCGGCATGGGCGGCGAGCACGCCAAGCTCGGGATCGATCAGGGAGAGCACCGCCTTGATGTCATAGCGCAGGCAAATTTCCTCCAGCGTCTGCACATACGCCGGGTCGTCGATGCGCGGGACGATCTGCCTGTGATGGGCGGCGAACAGCGCAGGAGCGGTCGGGTCGCAGTCCGCCGCGATTATTTTGCCCGCGCTGCCCCACTCCCGGACGAAATACTCGATCAGCTTGACCCTGCGGCCTACGCTCGTCAGCAGCACGTTCATCTACGCGTATCCTCCTGCTTGCCAGCCTGGAATTGAAATTCATAGAGCGACTCCGGGAAAAACTCCGCCAGCGTCTCTTTGCGCCTCGCGACGACGACATCGCGGCCTGCCTTGGCCAATACAGGCGGCCGCTCGCGAATAAACGGCGGATTGAACACGAGCGTGTACGCCCCTGCGTGCCCGAACACGAGAAAATCTCCCGGCTCCGGCACTTTGCCGCGAAAGCCTTGCAGCAAGTAGTCTTTTTCCATGCACGTATAGCCTACTACGTGGTACGTCCCTTCTCTTGCCTCGCTGCTTTGTGTCACGACGCTTACGGGAAGCTGGTACGCGTGCATGGTCGGCTTGATATTGTGGACACTGCCGTCTACAAGCACAAAGCGCTCGCCGCGGTTCTCCTTGACATCCACGACCTGGCAGACGAACTCGACCGCGTCGGCCACAAGCGAGATGCCCGGCTCCAGGATGAGCTGCGGCAGGCGAGTCGTTTCTGCCAGTTCGTCTTTGAGGACAGCGGTGATGGCGAGAGCGTAGTCGTCAAAGCTCGGAACGCCGACCATCCCGAACGTGGCAGGCAGTTCGCCGTAAAACCCGCCTCCGATGTCGATATATTCAAGCTGCTCGCCGAGATGCGCTTTGCCCAGTCGGCACAGCTCGCGGGCAATCTGCCGATACACCCCCACGCTACGGTTCGTGGAAAAATGCCCGTGCAAGCCCGCGACCCGCACATTCGGCACGGCAGCCAGCAGCGTGAGCGCTTGGGCGAAGCGGCCGTTTTCCACGCAAAAGCCGAAGCGGCTCACACCGTAGCCGTTTTGCAGCGGACTGACGCCGCCGCGCGTCAAATCGAAATTGACGCGCAAGCCGACGCGAACCGTCTGTTCGGGATGCTGTCTCGCGTAGGTGAGCACAGGGGCAATCTCCGAAAACGAGTCGAGATTGACCAGGCTGCCCAGCTCCAAGGCGAGCCAGATGTCTTCCGCCGTCTTCAGCGGCCCGTTGAAAATGATCGCGGTCGGCTCGACGCCCAGCTTCAGCGCGAGATCGTACTCCAGCCTGGAGACGACCTCCGCCAGTGCCCCCAGCCGATGCAGGCATTGGCACGCATAAGGCAAGTAGTTCGTCTTGTACGAGTAGCCGACGCTCACCTGTTCATACCGGCTGGAAAAGGCGCGGGAAAACCGCTCGTAATTGTCGCGAAGTCTGTTTGTATCGAGCAAAAAGAACGACGACTGACAACGCTCTCTCCACGCCGCAAGCTGCTCATAACTGTACATGGCCCAGCTCCTTTGCACGTCCTCGTCCTGACAGGCACTGTCTGATAGCCGCGATGACCCGCTCCTGCTGCTGTTCGCTCAGGCTCGAGCCGGAAGGAAGGCAGACGCCCCGCGCATACAGCTCATCGGAGACGCTCTGCTCTGGCAGATGCGGGTAATAGCGGCACCCGGCAAACAACGGCTGGCGGTGCATCGGCTTCCAGACCGGGCGCGCCTCGATGTTTGCCCGCTCCAACGCGTCGATCAGTTGCCCCGCCGTAACCTCTGCCTGCTGCGGATCTACCGTCAGCGCCGTCAGCCAGCGCGTCGCCCGCCCTGTCGGAGCCTCCGGCATGAACGAGATGCCGGGAAGCTGCCGTAGCTTTGCTTCATAGCGCTGGCAGACGCGCCGCCGTGCCGCAATGCGCTCCTCCAGCACCCGCAGTTGCCCTCTGCCGACTGCCGCGAGCAAATTGCTCAAGCGATAGTTGTAGCCCATCTGCTCATGCTCGTAGTGGCGGACCCGCTCGCGGGCCTGCGTCGCCCAAAAACGCGCCCGCTCCAACGCTTCACGATCATCCGAGACGAGCATCCCCCCGCCGGAGGTCGTAATGATTTTGTTCCCGTTGAACGAAAACGCAGCAAAATGCCCGAGCGAGCCGCTCATTCGCCCTTTGTAATCGGCCCCGAGCGATTCCGCCGCATCCTCCACGACCGTCACCTTGTACTCTTCGCACAGCGCAAGCAGCGGTCCCATGTCGGCGCTTTGCCCGTACAAATGGACGATCACGACCGCTTTGGGCAGCTTCTCCTGTCGGGCGGCTTCCTGCAGCGCCCGCTCCAACGCGACTGGCGACATGTTCCAGGTCGCTGCCTCGGAATCGATGAAGACCGGAGTCGCCCCCAGGTACAAAATCGGGTTGGCGCTCGCCACAAACGTCAGGCTGGAGCAAAAAACGGTATCACCCGGCCCTACTCCCGCAAGCCTCAGCCCGAGATGGAGCGCCGCCGTGCCGGAAGAGACGGCAAGCGCCCCCTTCACGCCGACATAGCGGGCCAGCTCCTGCTCAAACGCGTCGACGTGTTCTCCGAGCGGCGCAATCCAGTTGGACGCAAACGCACTGGCGAGCAGCTCCAGTTCCTCTGTCCCCATGTGCGGCGGCGACAAAAAAATGCGTGAGTGTTCCCCCATCGTTACCCTCCCCATGCCCGGTAGGCTGGAAAAAAAGCTCCGGCCTCCGCGCGGTCTGCCTGTCTTTTTTCGCACAACACCCGGTAAGCTGCTTCATCGTGCACTCTTTTGCCCATCCAGTACGGAAAATGGTTCGTTTTGGAAAACGATGCCTTGAAGCGGAACAAGCCGTCCCCGTCGCGGTTGCCCCCGCCGAGCAGCAAATACTCCAGCCCGGCTTCCTTGGCCCGCTGAATCATCGCATCGAACAACAGATGGTTGATCCCGAGCGGCATGTCCGCCTTGTGCGAAGCCCCGAGCTGATAGTGGGCATAGCGGTTTCCACAGAGCATGATCGCGCCTGCGACAGCCATGTCCTCGTGCATGGCGAGCAGGAGGCGCGGCTTGCAGAGCGCGGTTTCCTGGAGCAGTCCTGCAAAAAATTCATTTTCATAGTAATAGGATGGGCCGGCAAAATTGCGCTCCATCGTCTCCCGGTACAGTTGCATGAACGCCCGCAAGCCGGCCTCGCCGCTCGCTTCCACGATGCTCACCTCGTTGGCGACCGCTTTTTTCATGTTGCGCCTGACGTTTTCGCTGTACCGCGCGCGAATTTGCGCGAGCGGCGGCCGGACATCGACGGCGACGGTCGTCCGCACCAGATCGAGCCGCATCTGCTCGCGAAACCGCTCGGCGTTTTTCTCCAGCGGATGAAAGCGCACCGTTTCCGTCACGTAGTTTTGGCTGCGGCAATAGGCGGAAAACTGTGCGGAAAACGACTCTGCCCCCGCTGTCTTCGGCCAAACATGCGGACCGCCGTAGCCGATGGAGACGATATCCGCATACCCCGGAAGCAGAGCGTCGAGGGAGCGGACCAGGTAAGGGTAAAAAATCTGGCAGCCCCCTTCGGAAAAAAACACCGCCTCCGGCACGCCCCCTTCCCTTTCGGCGTAGAGGCTCACGTATTCTTTTGCATAGGAAATGTCCACATGCTTGCATGGACGCAAATAAGCTGTCCAGTCATCCTGATTCGTAAGCACGATCAAACTCACGCATTTCCCTCCTAGCCATCTCCGCCTGTTTGCTCCCGGTGAATTTTTCCATCGTGACGCAACCTTCGTGACTGATCCCCGTTTTTTGCAAAACCCGTTTGACCGTTAACAGCAAAATTTTCAAGTCGAGCCAAAAGCTGCGATTTTCCACGTACCAGACGTCCAGCTCGAATTTTTGTTCCCACGTGATCGCGTTTCTCCCGTTGACCTGCGCCCAACCCGTAATGCCTGGCAAAACCTCGTGCCGCTTCATCTGGCGGGGCGTGTAGAGCGGCAGGTATTCCATGAGTAGCGGCCTCGGGCCGACCAAGCTCAGTTCGCCCCGCAGCACATTCCACAACTGCGGCAGCTCATCCAGGCTGTACTTTCGCAACATCATGCCAAAAGGCGTCAGTCTTTGGGCATCCGGCAGCAATTGTCCGGACGCGTCGCACTGATTGGTCATGGTGCGAAATTTATAAATGGAAAAAGGCTTTCCGTATCGGCCCGGCCGCTCCTGGACAAACAGGACAGGAGCGCCGAGCTTGAAGCGAATCAAAATCGACAGTAGGAGCAGCAGAGGTGAAAAGACGAGCAACAGCGTCAAAGCTACCAAACGATCAAACAGACACTTCATGCCGCCCCTCCCTTTGCCTGCTCCAACTCGCAGCCGCCTCCTCCATGCTCAAACTTTGCATCCCGTACTCGCTGCGCAGCTTCGCATAATACTGCAGCAGCCGCTCCAACATCCGAAGGTTTTCCGTGAGGTGGCTGCCGAAGTTCTCCGGATGCCACCACAGATGGTACAGTCGGCGATTTTTGGCCGCAAAAAGCAGATCGCGCCGGAGCCTGCCCAGCCGGACGTTTTCCAGCCAGCGCAGCCGCGGCGAATACGGCCGCAAAAATCGGCTCGCCGGGACATCGACTAACCCTTCCTGGCTTGCGGAAAGCGGCTCGTACGCGTGATGCCCGCTCAGATTGACGTAGGCGTCGGCAAGGCGCAAAGCCCGTTTGAGCAAAGTGTCTTGCGCTCCCGGGCCCGCCTCGTACATCCACGACCGCTCGTTCCCGCGATACGCGGCGAACCCGTGCTGCTTGCAGACAGCCAGATAGGAGGACGCGAACTGATTGCGCGGAAAGACGATGCTGGTCGGGGTGTACCCTTTCTTGCGCGCCACTCTTTTGAAGGCGGCCAAATCTTCGGCAAACGTTTGGCCGGTCTGTCCCGG
Source organism: Brevibacillus sp. YAE8 (assembly GCF_057543335.1). NCBI lineage: Bacteria > Bacillati > Bacillota > Bacilli > Caryophanales > Paenibacillaceae > Brevibacillus > Brevibacillus sp. YAE8. Next base: position 15,170 of record NZ_BAAIYG010000025.1, on the reverse strand, counting down.
CTCCAGGCAATAGTAGTGGGAGTGGGTATGGCTGCCGATGTACTGATGCGGGCAGGAGGAAATCAGCCGGATGAGGGATGGGGCGTAATGATACGGGTCCACCTGCTCGCGCGCGCCAAGCGCTCCCGACTGCACGTAGCGATAAGGCGACAGGTTCGGATCGGCGTAGTCCGGCAGCTCTTTTGGCAGCGTGCCGATCAGCTCCTCGCGCGTCTCGCAGAACAAGAAGCCTACCGTCGCCCAGGTGGCGTGAATCTCGTACTTGTTAAACAGCTCCAGAATCGCCGGGATCACCTGACGAGTCCCCTGCAAGTTCTTCTCGCTGTCAGCTAGCGTCCGCTTGTCGCGAACGCCCCAATACAGCTCAAAATCAAGGGATATGACCAATGCTCCTGTTTTGCCCAAGCCGTTCGTCAACCTCCTTTTCCGTGCGCGGCGGCTCTGTCTTGGCAGCGAGCAGCGCTGCAAACAGCTCGGCCTGCCTCGCGAGTACGTATCGCTCGTTAAAATGCTCCTCCGCCAAATAGCGGCTGTTTTGTCCGTACGCTTCCCTCAGCCGCGCGTCGCAGGCGAGCTTTTTCAGCGCCTTGTACAAATGCTCGGACTGCTTCGGCTCCACCAAAATCCCGTTCACGCCGTCCGTCACCTCTTCGCGGCAGCCGCGAATGTTCGTGGCGACAATCGGCTTGCCCATCGCCATCGCTTCGATAATCGAGCGGGGCAACCCTTCGCGATGCGAAGGCAGGACGAAGATGTCGCTTGCGGCGAGCAGTTGCGGGATGTCGCGGCGAAACCCAGTCAGGACGATTTGCGGATGCTCGCGGCAATGCTCTCGTAGCGCCTTGCCGCGCTGGTCCCGTTCGCTGTCCGACACGTCCCCGACGAGCAACAGCCGCACGCGGCCCGACTCTCGCGCCAGCCTGGAAAACGCGTCCAGCAGCTCGAAAATCCCTTTTTCGCCAACCATCCGCCCTACATAGGCGATGACGAGATCGTCCGCGCCGATTCCAAGCGCCGAACGCACCTTTCTCGCTTCCTCCGGCGACACCGCCTGCGGATGAAACCGCCGCTCGACATCCACCCCGTTGCCGAGATGCATGATTCGCTCCGGCGGCGAAAAGCCGTCCTGCACGCTCAGCTCGTAGTCCTCCCGGCTCTGCAATAGCAAATAGTCTGTCAAATGCTTCGCGAACCACTTTTCCAGGGCGTAGTACAGCCAGTATTCGCCTCGGCTCATGCCGTCGTGAAAATAATAGCCGTGAGCCGTGTAGACGACCGGGCTGACTCCCGCGAGCCTCGCTGCCACCCGGCCCAGCACGGCCGCAACCGGAGTGTGGACGTGCACCGCGTCGTAGCGCTCCCGTTTCATCAGCCGATACAGCGCCAAAATGGAACGCAGGTTGGAGAGCGGCTCGATTTTTCGCTTGATCGCGATCGGCCAGAGGGTGAGGCCCTTGTCCCGCAGCGTCTGAAAACGCCCGATGTCCGTGCAAGCCGTATGCACTTCATGGCCTTCCTCCGCCAGCTTCTGGATGAGCGGCAAGAGCAGACTTTCCACCGTTTGGTCAATTGCGCATATTTGCAAAATTTTTCCCATGCAGGTCACCGCCCTTTCTGATGGAGCCAGAGCTTATCGCGGCTGTCGCACAATAGAGCGCCAGCAAGATCCAGAACAGCGTCTCCCGGATTCCGTTGTGCGTCAAACCGTACACGATTTGAAAAAACAGCGGATACCAGGCGTAGAGCCGATGACCGCGCCCCCCGGCGTACAAGAGCAGGAAAAACAGCAGCGTGCCCACGAGGCCATACGAGAAAAACAGATTGGCGACCGTGGAGTGCAATTCGAGGGCGATGCTGCTTTCAAACCGCTCGTACTGCCCTTCGCCTGCCCCGAAAAACATGTACGCGGGATGGTTCGCGATCCGGTCGTAGCCTCTGGACGCCAGGTTGTCGTCGGAGTCCTCTCCCAACGTTTCCAGCCGCTCCTTGACTTGCGTGTACATCGTCGCCTCGTGCAGCACGTTTTCATTCGTGTATAAGGAGACGCAAAAGAGCAGAAAAAAGCAGGCGAGCACGCAGACGACGTTTTTCCAGAACAGCCCGGTCCGCTCCTTCGACGAGACGAACAGAAAGGCCGCGTACATCAAGACCGCACTTACAATCGCCGCCTTGGACAAGGAAGCGGCGATCACGCTCAACGAGCAGCCGATGACCATAAACAAATAGATGGCTCGGACGGGAAAGAACCGCGCACAAAACAGGCAAATCCCCAGGCAGAGCAGGCCGAAGTACCCGAGCTGGTTCGGATTGTTGAAAAACAGCGACTGACGGAAGTCCTGGTCTCCCGGCGCGAGTCCGAGAAGAAGCGCCAACGTCTGCACCGCGAGCGAGCAGGCGACGGACCAGAACAGCCATTTCGCGTATGCACGCGGCTCGCGCTGGCACAAAACGACGACAGTCAGCAGGACGGCACAGTTGTAGCCGTACCATTTGGTCGACTCGAACACTTCCATGGCGCCGCCCAGCACGATCGCCCACAGTCCGTTGACGAGCAAAATATCGTACAGAAACGCCAGCGTAAGCAGCACAAAAAACCAATACTTGCGCTGCAACTGGTTGACGCGAAACAACAAGGTGTAGGCGATGAGCACCAGCATGATAAAATCCGCTATTTGCGGGTTGCCGCTCGGGAAGAGGTAGAAGGGCTTCAGCAGTACGTAGAGGAACAGAAGAACCTTGTCCAGCGAGAGCTTCACGTTGCCCATCCTCACATCTGGGCCAGATGATTCGTGAAATGAAGAATGCGCTTGTAATCCCCCCATGTATCAACCTCTGCCCAAAACAGCCCCGGCGGAATTTGCGCCACATGCACGTCTCTTTCGCCCAAAAAGGAGTAAAGCACGTTCTCCCACCATAAATCGTGCTGCCGCTCCAGAATCAAACGTTGCAGACGCTCCAGGAACAGCGGCAAAAACTCCTGATGCAGCCGGGCGATGCCGATGTATTCGCCTGTCGTTTCTTCCAGAGGCAGCTCTTTTCCGTGCTTGTGCAGCAGGCCGTGTGCATAGCCGAATTTGTAATCGCCCTCTGCCCTGCGCGAAGGGTCCGCGAACATGACCGGACTTCTCGTCTCCTGCAACACGACGTCCAGCACTTTTTCTTCAAAATAAACATCCGCGTTGAGCAACAGGCAGTCGCTGCCCGTGAGAAACTCGCGGGCGAACCAGAGCGAGGCGATACTGTTCGTGCGGTCGTAAAACGGATTGTGGAAAAAGCGAATGTTCTCGCTGCCGAGCAGACTGGTGATGACATGGGCGCGATACCCGACCACGATGGCGATCTCGTCGATTCCTTTTCGCTTCAGCTCCGAGATCGTATTCTCGATCAACGCCTTGTTCCCGATATCAACCGTGCACTTGGGACTTCCGTCAATTTGCCCGCTGATTCGCGAGCCGAGTCCCGCCGCCATGAGCAGAGCCTTCATTTGCTTCCCCCTCCCTCTTGCCTCGATGCCGTGACGTATTTGACGTTCAGCTTCAGCTTGTAAAGCGCGCGGAGAAGTCCGATCAGCAGATGGTAGGCCGTCCACAAATCGAGAAACTGATGCTGGCCGATAATTGCCCACATCACGGCTGCGATCAGCACCCCGCTCTGGAAGCCTGTCTGGGTGAGAAACAAAAAGACTCCGGCATCGACCCACTTGCTGCGCTTGCGCATGGAGACGGTTTCGTGCGAGATTTTCCCCTGGCCAAAGGCGAGATCCGAGCCATTCGTCGCCAAAATTTCCGTAAAAATCGTAAACAGGATCAAGTAGATCAAATAAGGCCCGAGCGTCGGCTGGCTTTTGGCGACCCCGTAGATCACCGCGAACGAAACGAGATACAGCGAGTAGTTCAGCCCGATATCCAGCCAGACGCCGCCCCTGCTGCTTTGGTTGTTCATGCGGGCGACTTCCCCGTCCACACAGTCAGCGAGATAGCACATCTGATAAAAAAAACAACCGATTAAAAAGGCAGCCGCCGATCCGTACATGAAGGCCGCAGCAGCGATCAGGCCGGCAGCGATTCCCGCAAGCGTGATGGCATTCGGCGAGACGCGCTGCTTTTTCGCCAAAAACAGGCTCACGTAGATGGAAATGCGCCTGGAAAAGTAGTACGACCAAAATTCCTCGCGAACCCATGGCTTTTGCACCTGAATCCGGTATTTCCGAATCTTCTCGCTGTCCCAAAACATGCTCGGATACAAGTCTTCTTTCACCGTAAGCCACCTTCTTCATGACCTCGTCTTCGTAGCAAGACGGAATTTTTTTCAGAGAAGAACGGAATATACCACGTGCGAAACCCGAAATACCGATAAGCCCAATACGAAGCGCAAATGTCCCGGCAGCTTAAACTGATCGCAGTAGCGATGGCTGCTCCCGTAATGCCGAGCCAGGGGATCAGCAGGCCGTTTCCGCAAATATTCAGCAAGGCGGAAAAAACGAGAATATTGCGCGCCGTCTTCTGATGGCCTGTCATGGTCAAGAGCGGGATCACGCTGCCCGAGGAAAAGTTGATGAACTGTCCCAGACAGAGGATGACCAGGACGAGACTGCTTGCTGCGAACTCTTCGCCAAACAGCCCGAGTAGCGGCGCGGCGAAAATGGCGACGAGCAAATTGATCGGCGCAGACGCGAAGAAAATGAGCCGATTGGCAAACGCAATCATTTTCCTCAGCCCGTCCAGATCGCCGCGGGCGTAAATTTCCGAAAATTTCGGCGAAAGCATCGTGTTGATCGAAATGAGCGCGAAGCTCGTCACCATCGAGAGCCGAATGACGACACTGTACACCCCGACTGTCTCCGCGTCCGTAAAAATTCCGAGCATGATCGTGTCTGTCCAGCTCATCACCAGCTCCATGGAGGCGCTCAAATACATCGGAAGCGCCATCGTGCAAAGCGCGCGGAAGCTGATTGCCGGACCTGCCTCCTGCTCCAGCGGCTGTACGCCCGCCCGAAAGTCCCGGGACAAAACATGCCACTTCGCCATGCCGTACAGCGTGTTCAACATGACGGCTGCTGCGAGCAAGCCGATCAGAAGCTGCGAGGTCGGAGCGAACAAAGGCAGGGCGACAAGCAGAAACAGAAGGTGCAAAAAGCGCATGCCGACGGTGTCGACGATCACGGACGCGGTCACGCGGTGCAGCGCGCGAAAAGCCGAGGCGTACAGTCTGCCGAGCGAGACGAACGGCAGCATCCAGGCGATGACCCGCAGTGTCCCGGCGGGCAGCTCGCCTGCAAACACGTAGCGGGAGATGTGCTCCGCAAACAAGTAGAACAGCCCGGACAACAACAGCGAAGGCAGAAACGTCCAAAGCGCCACCTTGCCAAAAAGCTGCCGAATCTTTGCCAGCGCTCCTTGCGCGCGGTACTCGGCCAGCAGGCGGATAATCGCCGTGTCGGTGCCAAACAGCGCCAGCACCATCCCGATATTAAGCAGGGTGATCGCAAGCGAATAGACGCCCAGATTGCCCGCCCCGTACTCTCTTGCGATAAACAACTGCAGCGTATAGAGCAGGACGAACCCGAACAGCCGAAACAAAAACGTAATCGCAGAACCGTGCAGCACTTCGTGTACATCCCGGTTGCCGCGCACTTTGGCCAGTTGCTTGTGCCAGACTAACTTGAGGGCATTCATCGGCGCTAATCGCTCCCGTTTCTGACTCGACTATTCCATGTAGCCATAACCGTAGTAGCCTTCCCGCTTCCCCAGTTTTTTGTTGTTCAGCACGACTCCGAGCAGGTTGGCGCCAGCCGTTTTCAACTGCTCGACCGCGCGAACCGCCGGGTCCCGCTTCGTCTTGCTGGCATCGACCACGAGCACGCACCCGTCTGTTTCCCGGGCCAGCACCATCGCGTCACTCACGATCAGCGGAGGACTGTCCACGATCACCACGTCAAAATTGTTGCGCAGCCTCTCCAGCAACTCCAGCAGGCGCGGCGTTCCCAGAAGCTCCGCCGGACTGTGCGGAATCGGCCCCGCGGTGATGATGGACAGGTGGGGCACGCCGGAGTCCTGAACGATGTCGGAAAACTGGCACATGCCGCTCATATAGGAGCTGACCCCGTACAGATTTGGCATCTCAAACGTGAAGTGGATACGGGGATTGCGCAGGTCGAAATCGATCAGGACCGTCTTGCGCCGATCTTTTGCCATCATCAGCGACAGGTTGGCCGCCGTGACCGTCTTGCCTTCTGATGCGCCCGGACTGCTGACCAAAATCGTCTGCAGCTTCTGCCCTTGCGTGGAAAACAAAATGTTGAGCTTCAAGGTCCGGTAGCCTTCCACCAGCGGGGAGAGCGGCTCCCAGTGAGCAATCAGCTTTTGATAGCGATCGTCAGGCTTCTGCCTTCTCATACTCGCCTCTCACCTCCTCCACCCTTTTTTGCCGAAAATGCTTTTTCGACTTCTTGTCAATGACGGCAATCGTGGCGAGCACAGGCAGTCCCAAATACTCCTCCACTTCCTTTTCCGAGCGCAGCCGGGTATCGAGATGCTCCATGAAAAACACAACGCCGATGGAAGACGCCAGCCCGAGCACGAAGCCGATGATCGAGTTGAGCAGCGGCTTGGGACTGACGGGTTTGGCCGCCGGGTTATGGCGCGCCTCTGCGAGAATGTGCACGTTGTTCATGCTCAGCATTTTGACGACTTCTTCCTGAAAGGTCGTGGCAATCGTATTGGCGATCAGCACGGCTCGCGCCTGATCGGGGTCTTCCACCGTAATGGAAATCACCTGCGAATCTTTGACAGGCTCTACCTTCGTGTGCAGCAAGAGCGCCTCCATGCTCGCCCCTTGTCCGAGCGATTCCACGACCCGCTCCATCACCCGCGGGCTTTCGATGATGACCCGGTACGTCTCGATCAGCTTCAGGTTGGAATCAATCTCGGCTACGGACAATACCCCTTCCGGATTCGAGTTCAAGGAGCGATTCACCAAAATTTCTGTCTTGGCCTGATAGATCGGCGTCAACAGAAAGACGCTGACGAGTGCCGTCCCGATCGTAAAAATAGAAGTAACCAGCAAGATCACGACCCAGCGTTTGGACAAGACCAGCAATATTTCCCGCAGATTCACGGTTTCATTCATTTTGCTCCCCCCTTCGCCCCTCCAGGCTGTCACTAGCTTGGTTCGGCAGTTGACTGTGGGCCGGCTCCGCCAGCTTGCGAAAAGCGGACAGTCGCTCGATCAGCTTTTTTCGCTCTTCCGGGTTGACGATATAGTAGTAGATCCCGTTGATGAGCTGGCCCTTTCCTTCCATGCGGATCGTCTCCACGCTCGATACGGCTGTGCTGTAGTTCTGGACGAGCCTTTTCATGTCGGCAAACGTCATGTTCGTCTTCACGTATTTGGCCATCGTTTCCAGCACTCCGTTCAACGTGGCGGGAGACGCCAAAGCCGCCTTCTTTTGCATCAGCGCTTTCAAAATCAACTGCTGCCGCTCGTTTCTGCCGAGATCGCCGCGCGGGTCCTCGTAGCGCATGCGCGCATAGACGAGCGCCTGCTTGCCGTCCAACTGGATGGGGCCGAGCGGGAAGTGGTAGTCTGCGTAGGTGAAGGCGAGCTGGTTGTCTACCTCGACGCCGCCCAATGTATCAATAATCCCGGCAAAGCCTTCCATATTCGCTGCCACGACATAATCAACGGGAGTCGCGATGAATTGCTCCACCGTGTCCACTGCCTGCTGCAGCCCGCCAAAAGCGTAGGCGTGGTTGATTTTATCCATCGTCTTCGTCTGGGCCATCTGCGTGCGCGTATCGCGCGGGATGCTGACCAAAAGCGCCGACTTTGCCTGCGGATTGACCGTCAGCACGAGAATGACATCCGAGCGCCCCTTGTCGTTTTCCCGCTCGTCGATCCCGAGCAGCAGCACCGTGAACGGCTCCTGCGCTTCCGCTGGCACTGACTCCTGCTGCGGAAGCGAGGACTGCGCCTGCCTGTGCAACGGCTGCTGCCCAGACGATGCCGGGGGCGCGGAAGACGCCAGCGACTTTTGCGTCCGGATCGGGACGTACATGCTCTTCGCCGTCTCTTGCAGCGACACGTACACATATGCCCCGTACCCTCCCACGGCGAGCAGGCAAGCGATCCCTCCGAGCAGCAGCAGACGTCTCCACTTCTTTTTCCGTGCTGCCCTCTTCGTCCTCGTCATCTCCATCATCCTGTCGCTACCGAATACGGCACGGGCTTTGCCTCCTCTTTCGGCTGGGAGGAAGATTGATAATTAGGAATGATTCCTTGCAATATTTCGATGATCGTGGAAGCGTCCTCGATCATCCCGCCTTTTTTCGCAAGCTGCTCCAGGCGGGAAATGGCCGTCAACAGCTCACTCCAGGAAAAGTCGAGCGGCTTGCCGATGAAAATTCGGTCGTGGCAAGTAGAGGTCAGCCCTTCTTCTGCGGTCAACAGTTCTTCATACAGCTTTTCGCCTGAACGGATTCCCGTGTACACAACCGGGATATCTTTTTCCGGCTCCAAACCTGCCAGGCGGATCAGGTCCATCGCCATATCGACAATCTTGACGGGCTTGCCCATGTCGAGCACGAAAATCTCTCCGCCGTGCGCCAGCGCTCCGGCCTGAATCACTAACTGGGCCGCTTCGGGAATCGTCATGAAAAACCGTTCCATGTCCGGATGGGTGATCGTCACCGGACCGCCCGCCTGAATCTGATCGAGGAAAATCGGGACGACGCTGCCTCTGCTCCCGAGCACGTTGCCGAAGCGAACGGCAGCAAAGCGGGTATGCCCGAAACGGTTGTAGCCCTGGATCAGCAGCTCGGCGATGCGCTTGGTGGCGCCCATCATGGAAGTCGGATTCACCGCCTTGTCGGTCGAGATCAGGATAAAATGCTTCGCTCCCGCTTCCAGCGCGCACTCCGCGACATTTTTCGTTCCCAACACATTGTTTTTCAACGCCTCGCTCGGGTTTTGCTCCATCAGCGGCACGTGCTTGTGGGCGGCCGCATGAAAAATGACGGACGGGCGGTACTCGCTCATGATCGCAGCTATTCGCTGCCGGTCGCGAATATCCGCAATCAGGCTGATCGTAGGCAGCTCGGGAAACAGCCGCCCCAGTTCCAGGCTGATTTCAAAAATGCCGTTTTCCTCATTCCCGAGCAAAAGCAGCTTCGCCGGGTCGAAGCGGGCGATCTGGCGGCATAGCTCCGAGCCGATCGAGCCCCCGGCCCCTGTGACGAGCACGACCTGCTGCCGCAAATAGCCGGTGATTTCCTCCAGGTTGATCTCCACTGGCTCGCGTCCCAGCAAATCCTCCAGCCTGACGTTGCGAATCATGTTCATGCTGATTTTGCCGCTGAGAATATCGGAGACGTGCGGCAAAATTTTGACGCTCGCTTTCGTCGTTTTGCAAATGTCAAAAATTTCGCGGATCGTCTGCCGGGAAGCGGACGGCATGGCGATGACGATATCCGAAATGGCCTGCCGCTGCACGATGCGGGGGATGTCCTCTCTTTTTCCGACGACGGGCAAGCCGTACACGCGCAAGTTTTGCTTGCTCGGCTCGTCATCAACGAACGCGATCGGCCGCTGCTCGGACAGAGGCGACCGCCTCATCTCGCGAGCGACCAGCACGCCTGCGCTGCCCGCTCCGACGATCAGTGTCCGCCTTCGGTCCTGGCTTCTTTTTTCCCGCTCCTCGTTCCACCACTTCCAGACGAAGCGCGAGCCCGTAATTCCCGCCAGCACGAACGTCCACGTAAGCAAAAACAGCGAGAGCGGAAAACGGACGGACAAAAACAGCCAATGTCCCACGTTGTTCAAAACGAAGCTGAGCGCAAGGATAGACAGGCTCGTCGCCTTGACAATCGAAACAAGCTCGTTTGCGCTGACGTAGCGGTACACGGGACGGTACAACTCGGCCACGTGCATCCCCGCCAAAACGAACAGTACATGTCCGATTATCAGATACATCGGCTGATAATCGCTTATTTCCGCAAGTGAAAAATCAAATCGAACCAGGCAGGCCAGCCATACAGCTATACTGATAATTCCTGCGTCCGATAAGCTTAACCAGAATCTTCTCTTCCGGTAGCTCATATTCATCGCTCCAGGCTGTCTGCATTCGTTCATCGTGGCTGGCTCTACAAACGCCAGACAACGATGTCAGACGGGCATGTTTTTTGATTCAGCACGCTTTTCACATCCGCGATCACGCCGCACCTTCCGTGCAGCAAAGACGACAGTTCCTCCCAGCCAAGATGCGCGTACTTCGCGTGCGGAACGGCCAGAACCAGTGCGTCGGCGGGCTGCAAATCGTCCCAATCCCGAAGCCTGATGCCGTACTCCGCCCACGTCTTCGCCGAGTCCGCCAGATCGTCCGTCACCTGCACCTCGACCCCGAACTCCCGCAGCTCGTGGACGATATCAATGACCCGGCTGTTGCGAATATCCGGGACATTTTCCTTGAAGGTCATCCCCAAAATCGTCACCCGCGAGCCTTGAATCGGGATATGGCGCCAGATCATCTGCTTGACCAGGGAAGTGGCGACGAATTTTCCCATGCCATCGTTAATGCGGCGTCCCGCCAGGATGACCTGCGGATGATAGCCGACGCTCTCGGCCTTATAGGTCAAATAGTACGGATCGACTCCGATGCAATGGCCGCCGACCAGCCCTGGCGTAAACCGGAGGAAGTTCCACTTCGTTCCGGCCGCTTCCAGCACGTCCGCTGTCGCGATGCCCAATCGGTCAAAAATGATTGCCAGCTCGTTAATCAGGGCGATATTCAGATCGCGTTGCGTGTTTTCGATGACTTTGGCAGCTTCTGCGACCTGGATGGAGGACGCTTTATGAATGCCTGCCTCTACTACCAGCGCGTACATGTCGGCAATCTCGTCGCAAGTCGCCCGGTCCTGGCCGGAGACGACCTTGACGATCCGGGCGAGCCTGCGCTCCCTGTCCCCGGGATTGATCCGCTCGGGAGAATAGCCGACAAAAAAGTCTTCGCCTGCGCGCTTCCCGGACGAGCGCTCCAGCGCTGGAACGCACACTTCCTCTGTCGCGCCAGGGTAAACCGTCGATTCATAGACGACAATCGTCCCAGGCTGCATATGCTTCCCGACCGTTTCCGAGGCGAAGAGCAGCGCGCGCAAATCGGGACGTTTGGCCTCATCGACTGGCGTAGGCACGGTGACGATAATAAAGTCGCACTCCGCAAGCCTGGCGGGATCATCGGTGTAAGTGACGCTCGTGCGCGCCAGCTCCTCCGCCGTATGTTCCCCCGTCTCGTCCCGGCCCGTCTGCAACGCAGCGATTCGTCTCGCGTCCACATCGTACCCGATCACAGGCAGCTTTTCCCCAAATGCGACCGCAACAGGCAATCCGACGTACCCGAGTCCTACGACTCCTACTTTTTTACGCATGGGCGTCACCGTAATAGTGGAGGTACCAATCGACAAAGCGGGAAATCCCTACCTCGATTGGCGTCTGGGGGCGGAAGCCTGTTTCCGCATAAAGGGCATCAACGGAGGCAAATGTAGCCGGAACGTCGCCCGGCTGGATGGGCATATAGTGGCGGTTTGCGGGTTTGTTCAGCTTTTGCTCCAAAATCGCCAGGAACTGTAGCAGTTCTACAGGCTGATGGTTCCCGATATTCAAAACCTGGTGCGGCGGCTTGCCGTCCTGCGGCTCTGGCTGCCGTCCCATGAGCCGGTGGATTCCCTCCACTACATCGTCAATGTACGTAAAATCTCTTATCATTTTTCCGTGGTTGAACACGCGGACAGGCTCTCCCGCCAGGATGGCCCTGGTGAATGTGTACAGCGCCATATCGGGGCGTCCCCACGGTCCGTACACGGTGAAAAAACGCAGTCCTGTCGCAGGAATGCCGTACAGGTGGCTGTACGTGTACGCCATCAGCTCGTTCGCTTTTTTCGTCGCGGCGTACAGGCTGTTCGGCTCATCGACCGGGTCTGTCTCGCAGAAAGGCAGCTTTTTGTTGCCTCCGTACACAGAGCTTGACGAGGCGTAGAGCAAATGCTTGACTCCCGTCTGTCGGCAGCCTTCCAATATGTGCAGGAAGCCCGCGATGTTGGAGGTTGTGTAGGCATGCGGATTTTCCAGGCTGTAGCGGACGCCAGCCTGCGCCGCCAGATGGATGACCCGTTCCGGTCGTATTTTGCGAAACAACCCGTCCATTGTCGTCTGATCGGCAATATCTGCTTTATAGAAGTGGAACTGTTCGAACGCGTGGAGCATTTCCAGCCTTTTCGCCTTCAAGCGGGGATCGTAGTAGTCGTTGCAATTATCCACCCCCCATACGACTTCCCCTCCTTCCAAAAGTCTTTTCGCTACGTGAAATCCGATGAAGCCAGCAGTGCCTGTCACTAAAATCGACATACTTTCCACCTCTTTGCTTATTCATACGGAGGTTCTAGGACAAATATGCCAGCAGGATGAAAGAGGTCGCAGGACGACTTGCACACGCCCTGGGCAAACGGTCACCTTTTTTGCAAAATGGTTGTCAACATTTTTTCGTTTTTGAATGAAATGAAAGAAAGACAATCTTGTGTTGACGAATTGACGAGATGGAGGGAATGGGTGCATGATGCTTGATGTGAAGACGTATGGCGCAAGGGGAGACGGGGTGAGCGATGATACGCAAGCGCTTTCGGCCGCTCTGGCAGCCGCGGTCCAGCAGCAACTTCCGTTGTATTTACCGCCCGGGACCTACGTCATTGAACCTATGAGACTGGCCGTCACACTAGGAAAAGGCAAAAGCCTGGTGATGCAGGGCGCCGGTCCTTTTTCCGTTTTGAAGCGAAAGGCCAATTCTACTGCGGCAGACTGGCGGTGGCTGTTTTCGATCACCTCTGCGGGCGGGGACGCTGATTCGTTCGTCGTGTCCAATCTGAAAATCGACTCCAATGCGCGCGAAAATCCTGTGCCGCAAGACCCGTACGCCTACGAGCACTCCGCCGACTTTTACATTCGCGGCGACGGGCCTGGCAGCTATCTCAACTACGTGCTGCTGCAAAACATCTGGTGCACGGACGGGGTCGCCGACCATTTTTACTTCGCCGGGGAGGCGAACTGCTACGTCCGCTCGGTTTCCATCAGCGATTTTTACAGCGACAGCCGGACGCGCACCCGCTCGGACATTACCGTAACGGGCGGCCTGGAACGGCTGAACGCCGCCAATGTACTATGCGACCGCTTTGAAGTCGAACTGAACGAAGCCTACGACGGCAGCCGTCCGATGCTGGTGAACCTGAGCAATGTCCACTGTCGGCAGCAGCTTGATCTGGAGGGACATACGTCCGCGCCGATTGTCGTGCAGGCGAGCCAGCTCGTTTCCATGGCGAGCTTCAGCCTGAGCTGTTTGACGGGCACGATCAGCGCCTCCACCTTTTACACCGCTGCCGATCAAAAAAACCGCGTCAATTTCATGCGGAACATGACGTTCGCCCACTGCAAATGGGTCCTGCACACGACCGCGCAAGAAGCGGCCAGGACGGTTGGCAGCGGCCTTTCCGTCGACTACGACAACGTCGGCCTCGTGTTCGACGGTTGCAGCTTTGAGGCAGCAGATACCGCCGCTGTCATTGACGGCTACGCGCTCAGCGTCGATCCGTGGGATGTCCCGTCCGAGAGAGTTATTACCGTCCGCAACTGTTCGTTCGATACGCGGCTCAGGCAAAACCTGTTTTTGAACCGCTGCGGGCATGTTTATTTGGAAAACAACCGCTACTCCGGCTCCAATCATGTCATCTCCCTGTATGGCTCCGGCTCCTATCCGCTTTTTCTCACCGTAGACGGCGGAGACTTCAGCCAGGTTAGCGGAAAGATGTTCTACCACAAAACCGCAGACAAAATTACGCTCTCTATGAAAAACGTGCCTGTCCCCATCAGTCTGACGAGCGGCTACAGCTCTGACAACTCTTCCTATCTCCCCAGCGTGGCGATGAACGAGCGAATCGTCTACGCCAGCACGCCTCCCAGCTCATCGGTGAAATACGGCGGGATCAAAGGCGACACACTCCGGCTGATAACGCCTGTCAACGGGCAGCCGTGCGAGTGGATCGCGACCACGACAAACAAGACCGCCTGCACGTGGCTGACGACCAAGACCGCGAAAAGCTAACCCCGACTTTCTGACTTTCCCTTGCAAAACGTGCCGGCGCCAAGCCATTTGGCGGAGCCTTCGTTGTACGCCTACTGGTTAAGAAGCTGTTGCATGCTTATCTGCACAAAAAAACATCCCTCCTCCCTGCTTGCGCACAGGGCAGAAGAGATGTTTTTTACTAGGCGATCCGCTCCAAATCCGGATTGTACCGCTTCACGTATTCGTAGATTTCGTCGTTTTGCAGACGTACCTGACCGAGTGCTCCCACCCGTCCCGCCAGATGCTGGGCAAGCTGCTCCGCGCCTTGCCCGATGCGCCTTTTCGCCGCTTCGGGCAACGTCAACACGTGCGGCACGAGCAATTGCAGGTACCAAACTCCTTTATCTTCCTCGGACACGTCGATTTCCAGCTCCATATCGCTGCTGTCGAAATCGTAGAGGTGGTTGAACAGCGCTTCCCTCGTTTCTTGTGTCAGGGAGGAAATGTCGAGTTTCTCCACGCTCAAGTAATACTCCTCGTTGAACAACACGATCTGGTCATCGATTTGCTGATACTTTTTTGCAAGCGGATTCATTGTCTTGGTCCCCTTCCAGCTATCGCCACAATCTATCCTATAGCATATATGCTGCCGAATATTTCGGCAACGAATTTGACAGAAAATGTTGAATATTCCTCCTGCTCCCCCGCACGATATCCGCGTGACAGCGGGATGGCACGCGTGCCCCTTCATGTCACGGACTGCTTTGAACTGTCCAAAGCGACGCGCTCCCTCCTATGTTTTGGGATGAAGCTGATCCACAATAGAGACACCCTATTTTCATGAACACGGCAGCCGTTGGTTGTGATGAACTGCCATCGTTCCCGGACGGAGGCAATTTTCTACGTTCGAATTGCTGGAAAGTGTTGTTTTTTTGATAGTTTTGAGCACTTTGCATAATTCCATTTTCGAGAAAAAGACAACAGATTTATATGGCCTGTGGTTGGTTTCAATGTCGTGATGTGATGGCTTTGGAAAAATGGGCAGACCTGCAGAATTTTCGTCTATGCT